>JANQFA010000202.1 GCA_028278065.1 Myxococcota bacterium | reverse complement strand
TCCAGGAAGTAGTGGGTGCGACTGTAGGTGGTCAGGACACGCAGGCGACGCCGCTCGATGATCCCGTCGAGATCGCCCTTCCAGAGCTCGTCGAGACGCACGTCCTCCAGGAAGGCCAGTCGTTCCGCGCGAGCCGGGTCCACGGCCTCGTCCGCGGACACCCCGTCCACCTGCTCCGCCTCCACCAGCGGTTCCGGCGCAGGGGCCACATCGGGCTGGGCGGACGCCTGCTCCAGCGAGCTCTCGCCGCAGCCCAGGATTGCGGCGATCAGCCAGATCAGCACGCTCGAGTTCGTCTTCATGCTCCGGACGATAATCTGGCGACGCCCATTCTTCACCCGCCCCGTGCTAGTCTATCGACACCTTGGACGATGCAGGAGCCAACCTGGCGGCCAACGTGAGGCGCCTGCGCGAGGCTCGGGACCTCTCCCAGCAGCAGATCTCGCGGGTGGCCGGGATTCCCCGTCCGACCTGGGCCAGCCTCGAATCCGGCTCTGCGAATCCGACGCTCCAGGTCCTCACCCGGGTGGCGGCCGCCCTCCAGGTGTCCGTCGAGGAGCTGATCGGCGCGCCGCGCACCGCGTGCAGGCTCTTCTCGTCCGACCAGATCCCGAAGCGCCGCCGCCAGGGTGTCCTGCTGCGCCCCCTGGTGCCCGAGTCGATCCCCGGCCTCGACATCTCGCGCATGGAGCTCCCGCCCGGGCACGCCCTCCAGGGGATTCCCCACACCGCGGGAACCCGCGAGTACCTCACCTGCGAACGGGGCCGCATCGAGCTGGTGGCCTCGGGCGAGCACTGGGAGCTGGGCCCCGGCGACGCCCTCGTCTTCCGCGGCGACCAGCGCCACAGCTACCGGAACCTGGAGAGCCGCCGGGCCGCGCTGGCGATCACCGTGGTCTGCTTCGCACCGCGCTGAAGCGGTCGGAGCGGCGCCCGGACGCCCCCTGCGGTTGCCTCGACAACCAATCGCCGGCCTGTCGTCTCCGCGCGGGCATCCTCGGAGCGGCCGGCCGAGGATGCCCGAACGCGCCCGGAGGAGAAGACATGAGCACCCGACTCGAGCACGCCAACCTGGTCGTCCGCGACGTGGAGGAGACCCTGCGCTTCCTGCAGACCGCCTTCCCCGACTTCCGCATCCGTGGGGAGGGCACGACCCTCCAGGGAGCCCGCTGGGTCCACGTAGGCAACGACGAGGCCTACGTCGCGCTCCAACCCGCCAGCGAGGAGCCCGCCGAGCCCTGGGTCCCCTACGGCGGGCGCCCCGGCACCAACCACCTGGGATTCGAGGTGGACGACGCCGAGGCGGTGCGCACGCGGCTGGCCGCGGCGGGGTACCAGGACTCCACCGTCCCCAACGCCCACCCGCACCGCAAGCGCGTGTACTTCCACGACGCCGAGGGGAACGACTGGGAGTTCGTCGAGTACCTGAGCGACGATCGCGCCAGGCGCAACGACTACGAGATCGCGGACCTCTGAAGCGGTTGATAACCTCCGGGCCGCTCCAGCCCGGAAGGCGGTCGACGACCTCCGGGCCGCTCCAGCCCGGAGGTTCTCCGCGTGTCCGATTCGCCCCTGTCCGACGCCCATCGCATCCCGCTGAACGAGCTCGACGTCATCACGGCGCGGCTCTACGCGGAGAACGGCTATCCCCACGAGGCCTGGAGGCGGCTGCGGGCCGAGGACCCGGTGCACTGGTGCGAGCCCGAGGGCTACAGGCCCTTCTGGGCGGTGACGAAGCAGGCCGACCTGATCTCGGTCTCGAAGAACCCCGCGGACTTCCGCAGCGCCGGACGCTTCATCCTCTTCCCGGTTCCGCCGGCCGCCGCGGACGGGCAGTCGGCCGACGACCTCATCGAGAACCCGCCCCTTCGCATGCTGGTCAACATGGACCCGCCCGAGCATCGGGACTACCGGAAGATGGTCTCGGGCTGGTTCACGCCGCGCGCCGTGACGAAGCTCGAGGCTCGCCTCGAGGAGATCACGACCGAGATCTTCGACGACCTCCACGCGCGCGGCGAGGTCGAGTGCGACTTCGTCACCGAGATCGCCGCCCTCCAGCCACTGCGCATGATCACCGAGATCCTCGGGATCCCGCGCGAGCAGGAGGACTTCGTCCTGCGCGTGACCAACGAGAACTTCGGGCTGGAGGACCCGGAGTTCCAGCGCGGCACCGATGGCAAGGAGAACCCCCTCGCGTTCATCACCGAGGCCTTCGCCTATCTGAACGAGATCACCGAGGACCGGCGCCGTACGCCGCGGGAAGACCTGTCGACGGTCCTCGCCCTGGCCACCCTGGACGGCGAGCCGGTGCCGCAGTTCGAGCTCTTCTCGCTCTACTTCCTGGTGATGGTCGCGGGCCACGACACCACCCGGAACGCGATCTCCAGCGGCCTGCTGGCGTTCCTCGACCACCCCGGCGAGCTCGAGAAGCTGCGCGCCGACACCGACGGCCTGATCGCCACCGCCGCCGACGAGATCGTGCGCTGGACCACCCCGGTGAACCACTTCTCGCGCACCGCGACGCGGGACCTGGAGCTGGGCGGCAAGAAGATCCGCGAGGGCGACTCGGTTGCGCTCTTCTACGCCTCCGCGAATCGCGACGAGGACGTGTACGAGGATCCGTTCGCGTTCCGGATCGATCGTTCGCCCAACCCGCACCTGGGCTTCGGGATCGGGGAGCACTACTGCCTGGGGGCGCATCTCGCACGCATGGACCTGCGGGTCTTCTGGCGCCAGTTCGCCCGTCGCGTCGACTCGATCGAGCTGGCGGGTCCCGTACAGCTCCTCGCCGCCAGCTTCGTGGGCGGCCCGAAGCACCTGCCGGTGCGCATCCGGGTGAACGCCGGGTAGGCGCAGGCGAGCCACTGCGCGCGCGGCCCGGGGCGCAGGCCGCGCGCGGTCTCCCCGTTCCACCTATCCTCCGCGGCGATGCCCCGCCGGCCCGCCAGCGCGTTCGCCGTCCTGCTTCTCGCCGCGGCGGCGTGCTTCACGGTGGACGACCGCATCACGGTGCAGCCGGACGCGGCCGTGCGGCCGGTAGTCGACCGGCTCGGGCCCGAGCGCGTGCGCCTGCGCTGGCCTCCCCCCCTGGCCCAGGGGCCCGTGACCGTCTATGCGGGCCTCTCTCCCGGCGCCATCGACTACTCGCGGCCACTCGCTCAGGGCACGACGCCGATCGAGATCGACTCCGACGTCCTCCCCGAGATCGAGGACGAACGCGCGCGTCTCTACTACGGCCTCGTGACCTCGGACGATCGCACCTTCGTGACCGCCGAGCGGCGCCTTCCGCTCGAAGGCCCGGACAACTTCCGCGACCTCGGCGGCTACCAGACCGCCGACGGGCACTTCACCCGCTGGGGGAAGCTCTACCGCTCCGGGGAGCACGCCTCCCTCACCGGAGCCGACATCCGCTACCTCTCGCGCCTGGGGATCCAGCTGGTCTGCGACTTCCGCTCGACCCGCGAGCGGAAGACCGCCCCCGATCTCCCGTTCGACGCCTACACGGAGAACCTGCACATCGACGTGGATCCCGAGGGCGTCCAGCCCGACGCCATCCAGGAACAGATCCGGCGCGGACGCCTCGACCGCAAGGCCCTCGAGGAGATGATGCTGGCCGCCTATCGCTCGTTCCCCGGCGAGTACGCGGCCGAGTGGGCGATCCTCTTCCGACGGCTCTCCCGTCCGGGCGACCTCCCGGCGGTGGTGCACTGCACCGCGGGCAAGGACCGCACGGGCTTCGCATCGGCGCTGGTACTGCGGGCCGTCGGCGTACCCGAAGACACCGTGTTCGAGGACTACCTCCTCACCAATCACTACCGCGCACGACACACCCGCATCATCTCGCGACTCATCCCCGTCTACTCCCTCTGGCGCTCCGACCCCGAGGACCTGCTCCCGCTGCTCGAGGCCCGCGAGGAGTATCTGCGCGCGTCCTTCGACGAGATCGAGAAGGGATGGGGCTCGGTCGACGGCTACCTGCGCGATGCCCTCGGCGTGACGCAGGACATGCGCGCCGCGCTGCGCCGCAACCTGACCAAGCGGCCCTGAGGACCGCGGCGAGCCGCTCCTCGACCGTCGCTCAGCTGCAGGAGGCCAGCCGGTCCTGGGCCGTCGCTCAGCTGCAGGAGGCGAGCGGGTCGTCGGCGATGCGGTCGGCCATCCTGCGCAGCCCGCCCACCAGCACCGGATCGGGAATGCTCTCGGCGCGCGTGCGGATCCGCTCGCGGGCGGACTCGCGCAGGCGGCGCGCCTCGGCCTCGTCCCCGTTCCGCTCGGCGGCCTCTCCCAGGAGGGCGAGCGCGCGCCAGCCCGCCGGCGGGTAGCCGACCGCCTCGGCCTCGGCGTGGGCCTCGCGCAGGCTCTGTTCCGCCTCCTCGCGCCGGTCCATGCAGAGCAGGATGCGGCCGCGCAGCTCCAGGGCGCGCGCCACGATCTTGGGAGCGCGCCGCTGGCGCCCGCCCCGGAGCTCGCCCTCGACGGTCTCGAGCGCCGCCTCATGGCGCCCGCGGGTCAGCGCCAGGCGCGCCTCGACGTCGGCGAGGTGCAGCGAGTAGCGCCAGCGCATCCACGGATCGCCGTCGGTCTGGAGATCCTCGCGGACCGGGCCCAGCGCCTCGTCCGCGGTGTCGGGGTGGCCGAGGGCCAGCCAGTTGTGGGCCAGGTTGATGCAGGCGTTGCTGTGAATCTCCGGGATGCCCATCACGAAGCCCAGGTCCAGCATCTTGCTCGCCTCGTCGATGGAGCGCTGGTTGTACTCCGACGCCCTCTCGTGCGCGCCGATCTCGGCGTGCATCCAGCCGATCGTGTTGAGCATGCGGCAGGTCTGGTGGCGATCGCCGATCCGCGCGGCGACCTCGAAGCCCTCGTTCATGGCCGCGAGCGCTTCGCCGTAGCGACCCAGGCAGCAGAGCGCCTTGGCGCGGAACCAGTGGGCCGGGAGCGACAGGCCCGGCATGCTGTGAGCGCGCGCGATCTCGATCGCGTGGGTCTGCAGCTGCAGCGCACGCTCGTAGTGACCGGACCACTCGGCGCTCTCTCCCTGCACGTAGCGCATGACGATGGCCACCTCCGGGTGCACGGGATCGATCTCCAGGGCGTCCGAGATCTGCTGGAGCTCCTCCTTCCACTCGCCGAGGATCGCGTGGTAGAAGGCGCGCATCGATGCGGCCATCGCCTTGCCGTCCCGGATACCGTGCTCCTGGGAGATCCGCGAGCACTCCTCGATCGCCTGTACGAGCTGGGGGTAGTCGTGACCCCAGAAGAAGCTGTGGGCGGCCCGCCCGTGGTTCAGGGCCTGGTGGACGGGATCCGCAGCCAGCTCGGCCGCCCGCAGGAAGGCCCCGCCCGAGGTCACGAAGTCGCTCATGGACGCGGCCGCGTTGCCGCGCAGCTCCTCCAGCTCGCGGCGGGTCTCGAGGCCGACCGCTTCGCCCATCTGGTCCGCGATCTCGAGGGCGATGCGCACGTGCTCGACGGCGGCCTCGTTGGCGAATGCCTCGGCCGCCTTCTTCGCCGCCTGCACCCGATACGCGAACGCCTTCTCCCACTCCTCCGCGGCACCGAAGTGATGTGCGAGCTGCTCCACGTGCTCGGCCAGACGGTCCGCGTAGAGCTCCTCGATGGCCCTTCCCACCCCGCGGTGCAGCGCCCTGCGGCGCGACTCGAGGACGCTCTCGTAGGCCACGTCCCGGGTGAGGGCGTGCTTGAACATGTAGGCCAGCTCCGGGTGGGCAGCCTTCTCGTAGATCAGCTCCACGGCACGCAGCTCGTCGATCATCGGGCCCAGCCGGTCGCCCGCCTCGACGATGCGGCCGAGCAGGCGCAGGGCGAACTCGCGGCCGATCACGGCCCCGACCTGGAGCGCGCGCTTCGGCTCGTCGGGAAGGCGGTCCAGGCGCGCCATCAGGATGTCGTGGATCGACTCGGGCACGTCGAGGTCGTCCAGGTCCGCCGCCACCTCCGCCCGCCCCTCGCACACCCGCAGCAGGCCGTCCTCCACCAGCGACTGGAGCACCTCCTCGACGAAGAAGGGGTTGCCCTCCGCGCGCGAGGCCACGATCCGACGGAGCTTCGTCGGCACGTCGCTGGCCTCGAGCACCTTCTCCGCCATGTGTCCGGTCTCGATCTCGGAGAGGGGCTGGAGCGCCAGCCGCAGGTGGTAGCTGCGGTCGCCGAAGGGCTGCTCGTAGCCGGGGCGGTGGGTCAGGATCAGGAGACAGCGCCCGCCCGGGAGCGAGTCGATCATGTAACGGAGGAAGTCCTCGGATGCGCGGTCGATCCAGTGGATGTCCTCGATCACCAGCACCAGGGGACGCACCTCGGAGCGCCGCTTGAAGCGCGCGCAGATGGCACGGAAGGTCTCGCTGCGACGCGTGGCCGCGTCGAGCGCGTCCACCTGCTCGTCGCCACTGGGCAGGGAGAGGAGCAGGCGGATGAAGGGCAGCGTCCAGTCGAGGTCGCCCCCTTCGGAAGCCTCGTGCTCGGCCAGCTTCTGCAGGGCCGCCTCGTCGTCGTCGCCCTCCTCGAGTCCCACCTCGCGGCGGATCGCGTCGACCAGCGGATGGAAGGGGAAGTCCCGGGCGTACGCCATGCAGCGGCCCTCGAGCCAGGCGTGGGGCCTGCCCTCGAGGCGCTTCTGAAACTCGTAGCGGAGCCGGGACTTCCCGATGCCGGCCTCGCCCACCAGGAAGACCGCCTGGCCCTGCCCATGGCTCGCCTGGTCGAAGGCGCGCTCGAGGGCGGCCAGCTCGTGCTCGCGGCCGACGAGAGGTGTGAGCCCGGACTGGGCGCGGGCCTCGACCCGACCCAGCACGCCGCCCCGCTCGCCGAGCACGCGGAACGCGTGCACGGGCTCCGTCTTGCCCTTCACGTCGAGGAGGCCGGCGTCCTCCAGCTCGAACCAGCCCTCGACCAGGCTCTCGGTGTCCTCCGAGATGAGCACGCCGCCGGGCGGCGCGAGGCCCTGCAGCCGGGCGGCCAGGTTCGTGGTGTCGCCGACCGCCGTGTAGTCCATGCGCAGGTCATCGCCGATGCGCCCGACCACCACGGGCCCGGAGTGGATGCCGATCCGCATGCGGAACTCGACCCCGCGCTCGCGCTGCAGCTCGTCCGAGAAGCGGTCCAGCTCGCGCTGGACCGCGAGGGCGGCGGTGACCGCGCGCCGCGGCGCGTCCTCCAGCGCCAGCGGCGCCCCGAAGAGCGCCATCACGCCGTCGCCCAGGAACTGGTTCACCGTGCCTTCGTAGCGATGCACGTGGTCCAGGATGATGGCGAAGCAGCGGTCCATCACCCCGTGCATGTCTTCGGCGCCGAGCCTCTCGGCCAAGGGCGTCGAGTCCACCAGGTCGCAGAAGAGCACCGCAACGTGCTTGCGTTCGCCCTCCAGCGCCGAGCGAGTCCGCAGGATGCGGTCCGCCAGATGCTGCGGGGTATAGGCACGGGGATCGCGCTCGGCAGGGACCTGCTCGTCGCTCGCGGGGCCCGGCGGATCGTCCCCGCCGAGACGCGAGCCGCACCCCGCGCAGAAGGCCGCGTCCGGCGGGTTCTCGCGCCCGCACGACGCGCAGCTCTGCGCGAGCGCCTGGCCGCACCCGTTGCAGAAGCGGGCGTCGCTCGGGTTCTCGCGCTGGCAGGACGGGCACTGCACGGGGTGGGTCCCTCGGCCGGGGAGTATAGGGCGGCTGGCTCAGCGCAGGTGGTAGATGGCGTCGTCGGCCGCGTCGCGGACGTCTTCGTCCTCGTGCTGCAGGAGGGGCTCGAGGGTCGGGATGAGGGTCTCGTCGCCCACGAAGACCAGCGACTCGATGGCGGCCACCACGACCTCCGGATGGGGATCGCGGAGGGCGCCGATCAGGATTCGCTGCGCAGACGGATCCTCTGCGGCGGCCAGCGAACGCGCCGCCGCCACCCGCACCTCGGGAGCCGGATCGGCCGAGGCCAGCGACAGCAGGGTGGCGAGCTCCTCTCCCTCGGCGTCGAGGCGCCGCGCGGCCCGAGCGCGCACCGCCGGATCGCCGTCCTCCAGCGCGATCGCCAGCTTCTCCGGAGTGTCGTAGAGCTCGCGCTCGCGAAGGATCGCGGCGCGGCGCTCGTCGCGGCGGCGCAGGGCCTCCCTGCGGCGTTCTTCAGCGTCGCGGCGAGCCGCCTCACGGCGCTCGGCTCGCTCCCGGGCGCGCGCATCGCTGGAGGCCTCCCGGGCGCGCGCATCGCTGGAGGCCTCCCGGGCGCGGGGATCGGCGGAGCGCGCCGGAGCGCGGGCCATCGCGGAGCTTTCTCCGCCGGCCGTGCCGGAGCCCTCGTCGTGCGCCCGGCGCGGCTCCGGCGTCTCGGCCTCCGCCTCCCGGGCGCCGGGCCCGGTGTCGGCCGCGGGCGGGGCGCCTTCGCCGCAGGAGGTCGCCACGGCCAGGGCCACTCCCGCGCACACGCTCCGCCATCTCCGCATGCCGACCACCGTCGCCCGGTGTGCCCGACCCCGCAAGCCTGGTGCTTTACCCGGATCCCGATCCGGGCGTATCCTGGGCCGGCCATGCCCGGACCCACCTCCCTCGCGGGCGCGCTGGCCTGCTGCGCGCTGATCGTCTTGTGGACGCCCGCCCACGCCGCCGACGTCAAGGCCACGCAGAAGGGCGGCACCCTCGTCCTGGTCGGCGACGCGGACCCGAACGCCCTCTCCATCGCCCAGGCCGGGGTGGTCACCGTCACTCCCACCGTGGGGACCCTGAACGGCGGCGGTCCCCAGGACTTCACCGGCGTGAACAGCATCAGCATCAAGCTCGGAGGCGGAGCAGACGCGGTGTCGCTGCTCGAGGTGCTCCTGGCGGGCCAGCTCTCCATCGACGGCGGCGACGGCGACAGCGACATCGACCTGAACCAGTGCGCAATCGACAAGAACCTCTCGATCCGCAACCGCTCCGGGAACGACGACATCCGCATCGAGGACACGACCGTCGGAGGCAAGGTCAAGATCGACAACGGCGACGGCGGGAGCCAGACCGACATCGTCGACGACTCGCTCTTCCAGAGGGACCTCCAGGTCAAGAACCGCGACGGGAACGACAGCGTCTTCCTCACCGACAGCGAGGTGGGCGGCAAGGTGAAGATCCAGAACGGCGAGGGGCCCGGCCGCTTCCAGATCCAGGCCGGGGGAACGATCGGCAAGGCGTTCGCCTACAAGGGCGGCGGCGGCGACGATACGGTGGGATTCGACGGGGGCGAGATCTCCGGGAAGATCCAGATCGACGCCGGGGCGGGTGAGAACGAGATCACCGCCTCCTCCTCGTTCACGGCCACGCGCGACCTGACCGTGCGCGCCGGAAACGACGACGACCAGGTCTATCTGATCGGTCCGCTCCTCCAGGCCCGCGTGCGGCTCGACCTGGGCGGAGGCGCCCAGGACTGGATCGACATCGACCAGAGTGCCGTGCTCCAGGATGATCTGACGATCAAGAGCCGGGCCGACGACGTGCGCGTCTTCCTGGATTCGGGCGCTTCGGTGGCAGGCACGGTCAGCCTGAAGAGTGGGGCCGCGAGCCTCACCACCCTCGAGCTGGAGGGCCACTTCGGGGACGTTCGGGCCGGCGCCAAGGAGTCGCTCACGGTGACGACCTTGAACAGCGTCATCTCCGGGGACGTGCGGCTCAAGGCCGGCGGGGCCGCCGGCAGCGCGGTCACGGTGGAGAGCACCCTGATCCAGGGCGATCTCTCCTGGTCCAGCCGCGACGGCGACGACGAGGTCGATCTCGTCGGCCTCACGACGGTGGACGGACGCTTCTCCGCGCTCCTGGGCGATGGCGTCGGCGACGTCGAGATCCGTGACGCGGCGGTACACGGCGATGTGGTCGTGAAGGGCAAGAAGGACCGCGACATCTTCGAGCTCCGTGGGGATTCCGCCGTCGGAGGGGACGTGCGCATCGACTTCGCCCAGGGCGACTGCTTCTCCGTGATCTCCCCCGAGTCGACGATCCGCAGCTTCGGCGGCGACATCGAGATGAAGTGCAAGGAGGCTGCCGGGGACGACTGCAACCAGCTCGTCGGCAACGCGGATGTGGCGGGTCGGGTACGTCTCACCAGCGGCGCGGGCGCATGCGCGATCGAGATCAACGACGGCGTCTATCCGCGCTTCGACCTCGATACGGGCAGCGGCGACGACTTCGTCGGACTGGATGCCAAGAGCGGCGCGCCGGCCGCTCTCTTCGGACCCACCCGGGTCGCGCTCGGCAAGGGCAACGACACGCTCCAGGTCGGAAACAGCGGGAACGCCAGTGCCGAGTTCCAATCGACCGTGCGCTTCGACGGAGGTCCCGGCGACGACCTCCTCGACCACCTGGGCCACGGCAACGTCTACCCTCCAGGCGAGCCCTCGACCAAGGGCTTCGAAACGGAGCAGTGAGGAGGCGGAGATGGGACGGACGAGCAGGGGGGCACTGCTGCTCCTCGCCGGCGCGCTGCTCGCGAACGGCGCCGCAGCGGACGACGTCAGCGTCGCGCTGAAGGGCGGAACCCTCTCGCTCGTGGGCGACGCCGACGGCAACGAAGTCGAAGTCACCCAGAGCGGACCGACCTACACGGTGACCGGCCAGGGCGGCACCAGCCTGAACGGCGGCTTCGTCCCGCTCGACTTCACCGACGTGACCGGGATCACGGCCAGGAACCTCGGCGGTCCGGGCGACTCGGAGCTCGAGGTCGACGGCGTCGTCCTGAGCAAGAACGTCTCCTACGACGGCGGCTCGGCCCACGGATGGCTCACCCTGAAGAACGTCTCGATGAACGGAAACGTCGCGGCCAAGAAGGCCGACCAGGTCTCGCTCGACGGACTCGACATCCTCGGCGGCGTCAAGATCCAGAGCGGGGACGGGTCCTTCGTGGAGATCAAGAACGCCTCCACCATCGACGGAAACGTCCAGATCAAGAGCAAGGGCGGGAGCGACGACGTCTCCGTCACGACGAGCTCGGAGATCGGGGGCAACCTCAAGATCCAGACGGGCAACGTGAGCGGATTCGTGAACCTGGCCGACTCGATCGTGCACGGGAAGGTCTCGATCAAGAGCGGAAGCGGTCCCGACGAGATCGCCTTCAACGGCGCCCAGCTCAACGAGTCGGTCAAGCTCGACCTCGGCAAGGGCGTCCAGGACACCGTTCGCTCCTTCGACGGATCCCAGCTCATGGACGACCTTTCGATCAAGAGCGGCGCCGACCAGCTGGACGTCGAGCTCACCGACAGCACGGGCGTCCAGGGCAGCCTCAAGGCCTCGGGCAAGGGCGACACCTGGCTCTGGCTGGTCGGCGTGTTCGGCCCGGTGCGCGGGGACTCGAAGGGCGGCCTGGACGCCACGGTCGACCAGAGCCTCATCCAGGGAGACCTCCGCCTGCGCGCGGGCGGGGGCGACTTCAACGACCTCTACATCCTCGACACGAGCGTCACCGGGGACGTGTCCGTCTCGTCGAAGGACGCGACCGACTTCTTCGACATCAGGGACGGCTCGCCCTCGGTGGGAGGCCGCGTGAGCGCCTCCCTCGGCGGCGGCAACAACAGCATCTTCATCAAGGACGCATCCATCGGGGACGACCTCCGGGTGACGACGAAGAACGAGCAGGACTCCCTCCTGGTGGAGGACTCCGAGATCGACGGCGGGGTGCAGGCGAAGCTGGGCAAGGACCGCAACCTCGTCGAGTTCAACGACTCGGACGTGGCGGAGAAGGCGCTCTTTTCGTTCGGCGACGGACTCGCGGAGTTCTACATCCGGCAGAGCAGCCACCTCCAGGGCGACGTGATCGTGAACACGGGCAACCAGCAGCTCCTCTTCGAGCTGAACGCCAGC
>JANQFA010000104.1 GCA_028278065.1 Myxococcota bacterium | reverse complement strand
TACGGCGAGGTGTTCCGCGTGACGCAGCGGAGCCCCTCGTACCAGCTCGCGGTGCTCTGGGGCCTTCCCGTCCTGGTGGTGTGCGGGTTCGGGGCCGTGCGGCTCGCGGCCGCGGTCCGCGCCCGCGCGCTCTCGATCGCGACGGCCGTCTGGCTGGTCCTGGCGGCGTGTGCGCTCGGGCTGCTGGCCGTGCCCGAGGTCATCGCGATCCGCGACATCTACCCCGCTCCCTACGAGCGCGGGAACACCTACTTCAAGCTCACCTTCCAGGCGTTCGTGCTGCTCTCGCTGCTGGTGGGGTCGGCCTGTGCGACGATCGCCGCGAGCTCGCGTCGTCGGCTTCGCGGGTGGGCGGTCGCCTGCCTGCTGGCACCGCTGTTCGCCTACGCTCCGCTGGCGGTTCATAGCCGCCACGGCCCTCCGGCGGCCTGGGGGCTGACGGGTCTCGACGGCCTCGCCTTCCTCGAGACGCGGAGGCCCGGGGAGGGCAGGGCGGTCGAATGGCTGCTGGCCAACGCGCATCCCGGTGCCGTCCTGCTGGAGGCGGATGGCGACAGCTATACGGAAGCCGCACGGCTCTCGATGGCCACGGGCATCCCCACCGTGCTCGGCTGGTACACCCACGAGTGGCTCTGGCGCGGCGGGACCCGCCGGGTGGACGACCGCCGGGCCCAGGTGCGGCTGGCCTACGAGCTGCCCCGGGTGCCGGCCGTCCGCGAGCGGCTGGAGCGCTACGGCGTCCGCTACATCGTGATCGGAGAGCTGGAGCGCAGCCGCTTCCGGGGAATCGACGAAGAAGGACTGCACTCGCTCGGCCGGACCGTCTTCCAGGCGGGCAACGTGGAGATCATCGAGCTGCCGCGTTGACGGGGAGGAGCTGCGATCGGACGAGCGGGGTTCAGCCGAGCGTCTTCTCCATCAGGAAGGTCACGAGCGGCTGCACTCCCGGGACTGCGACCGCCTCGGTGCGCACCAGGGCCCAGCCCTCGGACTCGTACAGCGGACGTCCGGCCGGGGTCGCCGCCAGGACGGCGCGTCGGTAGCCCCGGGCCCGGGCGGCGGCCTCGCTGTGGCGCAGCAGCCGGCGGCCGATGCCGCGACGCGCCCACCCGGGGTCCACGAAGAAGGCGCGCATGCGTGCGGCCTCGGTCTCGGGGTCGAGCACGTCGGCGAGACCGGCTGCGCCGAGCAGCTCGGAACGGAAGCTCCAGCCCCCGCAGCCGACGGCGCGCCCGCCCACGTCGGCCACGCTGTACGTGCCATCGCGGACCAGCCCCGCGTCGGCCACGCCGTGGGCGGCCAGGTACGCGCAGACCTGCTCGTCGCTGTACCCGACGCTGAGCTCGCGTGCCGCCGCCGTCTGGAGCCGGGCCAGCTCGGGAAGGTCCGACTCGCGGGCCGCGCGCAGCTCGGGAAGGTCCGACTCGCGGGCCGGGCGCAGCTCGACCGGATCCGATGCGTGGGCGGGGTACGGCTCGACCGACATCGTGGCGTTCCTCCGTACTACCCGGGGAGCCCCGCCGTCGCGGCGGCCCACGTCGATCCCAGCGCGCTCCACAGCAGGACGGCGAGCACGGCGGGAACGACCACCCGGATCGCGCCGACCCAGACCCGCGGCAGCACGGAGCCCGGGCCTCCGATCTCGCGGGCGGGGTCCTGCATGAACCAGCCGACGAAGAGCGCGAGGACGAGGCCGCCGGCCACGGCGAAGAGCTCCCCCGCGAGGCGGTCCATCCACGCGAGCACCGATCGGTCGAGTGCCGGTGCGAGCCCGACGACGGCGATCCCTGCCGCCAGGGCCCACGTGACGGGCGCCCGCCGTGCGCCGGTCGCTTCGACCACGGCGGCGACGACGACCTCGAGCATCGCGACGGCCGAGGTCCATGCACCCACCGCGAGGGCCGCGAAGAAGAGCAGTCCGAGGACTTCGCCCGCCGTGCCCAGGCCCGCGAAGGCGCTCGGGATGGCGATGAAGAGGGCGCCGATCGCGTTCTCGGCGACGTCTCCTGCGCCGCCCAGGGCGAAGAGCAGGGGGAAGACCGCGAGGCCGGCGATCAAGGCCACCATGAGGTCGGCCGCGGCGATCCCGATCGAAGAGCGCGCGAGACCGTCGGAACGAGCGAGGTAGCTCCCGAACGTGAGCATCGCGCCCATGCCGAGGCTCAGGCTGAAGAAGGTCTGGCCCGCCGCGTGCGACCAGGTGTCGAGGGAGCGGAGCGCGTCGAAGTCCGGGCGCAGCAGGTACGTGTAGGCCTGCGCCGCTCCGTCGAGCGTGGCCGCGTAGCACGCCAGTCCCCCGATCGTCGCGGCGAGCAGGGGGAGGAGGCAGGTGGCCAGCCGCTCGATTCCTCCGCGCACGCCTCGCGCCACGATGGCGGCGCTCATCGCGAGGAACGCGAGGAGCGCCGCTGCGGCGCCGGGGCCCGTGGCGGCCTCCGAGAAGAACGTCGCCGGATCAGTCGGGGCGTGTCCGGCGAAGTAGGCGGCGACGTAGCGCAGGGTCCAGCCGCCGATCACTCCGTAGTAGGCCAGCATGGCCGCTACGCCCGCGACGAACGCCCAGCCGAGCCACTGCCAGCGCGGACCCCCGAGACGGCCCAGGGCGACGACCGGACCCGCGGCGCCGCGACGCCCGAGCGCCAGCTCGGCGAGCAGCAGCGGCACGCCCACCGCGGCGGTCAACACCAGGTAGACCAGTACGAACGCCGCGCCCCCGTGCTCGGCCACCGTGTACGGGAAGCGCCAGACATTGCCGAGCCCCACGGCGCAGCCCACCGCAGCCAGCACGAAGCCGCGCCGGCTCGCCCACTGCTCCCGTCCCCCGCGGGGCTCTGCCATGATTGCTGAATTGTTCGATATATCGAACGTCATTTCGTTCGTTATACTGAACGGCCATGGACGATGCAAGCGCCCGGCTGGGGGCCGCCCTGCGGCGGCTGAGGGAATCCCGCTCGATGTCGCTCTCGGAGCTCGCCCGGGCATCGGGGGTTGCCAAGGCGACCCTGTCGACGCTGGAAGCCGGTGCCGCGAACCCGACTCTCGACACGATCAACGCGCTCTCCTCGGCTCTGCACGTCTCGATGGGCGAGCTGCTGGCGCCGGCGGCTTCCGCGGTCACGGTGGTGCGTGCTGGAGAGGGCGCCCCGATCCGGGGAGCCTCCGTGACCGCTCGGCTGGTGGACCAGCTCGATGTCGAGGAGGTCCACCTGGAGTTCGCGCTCGGCCAGGTCGGCACCGACGGGCAGCGCTCGCCGGCCCATCCCCCGGGCGTGATCGAGCACGTGTTCGTCGCCGAGGGCCGGGCGCGGGTCGGCCCCAGCGACGACCCGGTCGAGCTCGGTACCGGGGACTACCTGCGCATGCAGGCGTCCGAGCCGCACGTCTACGAAGGCATCGACGGGCCGGCGCGGCTCATCCTGGTGATGCAGTACCCGCGCCGGTGACCGGCGCCGCAGCCGACTCGCGCTGGTGACCGGCGCCGCAGACGACTCGCGCCGGTGACCGGCGCCGCAGCCGAGTGCATCGGCGCGGGCAACGCCGACTCCATCGAAGTCGACCTCGGAGGCGGGGCCGCGACACGGCCCGGGGTTTCGCACCACCCACCTTCGGACTTCTCCGGAGGTGCGATCGATGTCCCGGCTCCGCCTGCTGCTGGCCCTCCTCGTCTCGCTGTCGGTCTGGACGCAGACCGCGGCGGCCATCGTCTTCGACCTCCCGGTGGTCTTCGACGCCAACGCTCGCGACAACCTCCCGGCCGACGGCTCCTTCGACTCGGTCACCTCGAATCTGATCGTGGCCGACGCGCGCATCCAGAACCCGGGCGTCCCCGGGGCCACGATCGAGGACCGGATCGTGATGGAGTTCGACCTGGCCGGACTCGCGGCCGTGTCGAGCATCGGCAGCGCCATCCTGATCCTGCCGGAGGTTCACGACGACGGAGCCCCGCTGGGCCTCTACGGTGGCGCCGGCAACGGCACGGCCGAGGCCTCCGACGCGGAGGTCGCCGCGTTCATCTCCGGGCCCGTCGGGCTCTTCGGCGACGCGACGACGAACCTGGCCAGCGTCGACGTAACCGCGCTGATCGAGAGCCTCTTCCAGTCGGGAGACCCGTACGCCCTGTTTGCGATCCGCGGCGGCGACGTGGAGCTCGGAACCGCGAATGCCGTCCACTACCGCATCGGCACCACCTTCGGTGGGACCTCGCCGATCCTGCGGATCGACGGCAAGGCGGTCCCCGAGCCCAGCACGGCCGCGCTCGTCGCGGCGGGTCTGCTGGCGGCCGCGGCGGTCCGCACACGGCGCCAGCGCTGAAGTCGGCACCCCGCGGCTCCCCGCTCAGGTCGCGGTCGGCTCCAGGGAGACGATCGCTCCCCCATCGGCCAGGCTGGCGCGCAGCGGCGCGGGATCGAGCTCGGCCGGGTCGACGCCGGCGCGCACTGCGAGCGCGGCCGCCGCGCCCGCCGCCTCGCCCGTCGCCATGCAGGCGGGGATCTCCTTGGTGGCGTGGTGGACCCGGTGGTCCGCAGAGATGCAGCGGCCGGCCACCAGCAGATTGGGCACCTCTCGGGGCAGCAGTGCGTCGTAGGGGATGTGGTACAGGGCGCCGTACCGGGTCCAGTGTCCGGTCACCGCGACCGCGTCGGGCAGGGCGCGGTCCATGTCGTCGCGCGAGAGCACCCGACGTCCGGTCAGGCGCCGGCTCTCGGTGATGCCGAGCTGGTCGGCGATCTCGCAGAGGTGGGCGTCGGCGAAGCCGGGGACCTCCCGACGCAGGCGGTCGAACTCGGCCAGCACGCGCCGGCGGCACTCCAGCTCGGCCCGGGTCAGCTCCTCGGGCCGGGTGGCGTCGATGCGGCCGACCTTCTCGATCGAGCCCCACGGAAAGAGCACCTTGCCCGGCCCGATGGTCTGGAAGCAACCGGCGCCGGCCGCCTGGGCCCGGCCGACGTCCACGCCACCGGCCGTGAACCACATCCAGGGGAGCACGCGCTCGGTCTCGTGGGCACAGCCCGCCCCGAAGAAGACGTCGCCGTCGCCGCTGGCGTCGATCACCACCCGGGCGCGCACCGCGAAGCGGCCCGACTTGCCCTGGAAGGTCAGCGCGGCGATGCGCCCCTCCTCCAGCACCGGCTCACACGCCCAGGCGTGGAGCAGGATCCCGGCGCCGGACTCCTGGGCCAGCGCGTCGAGCTCGCCCTTCAGCATCGCCGGGTCGTAGGCCACCGAGTAGCGGACGCGGTGGGGCCCTCGACCCCACACGAGCCCCCAGCGCCGGTCGCGCTCGACGAGGTCCGCGTCCTCGCGCCCCCACTCTTCGGGAGCGGGGTGGAAGGAAGCGCTGCGGGCGTCGAGCCGCTCGACGACCTCCTGGCACAGGCCGGCCACCGCCTGGCGACCCCGGCCGTCGTCGAGGGTGAGAAGCAGGATGATCAGGCCCCCGGTCGCGAGCCCGCCCAGATAGCCGTGGCGCTCGACCAGCAGCACGTCCGCCCCGCGCCGCGCCGCCGCCACCGCCGCCGCGACACCCGCCGAGCCGCCGCCGACCACGAGCACCTCGGTCTCGTGGAGCACCGGAGTCTCGCGCGCCGGCTCGCGGAGGATGGACACGAGACGATTCTACTGGGGCGCCTTCCCGTCCGCCCGGCGGGGGCACGGTCGTGCGTCAGAAGCGAACGCGGAAGCTCAGGCCCAGAAGGGCAGCGGGATCGTAGTCGCTCTCGGCCAGGGTGTTGCCGCCCGCGTCCTCGAGACGCAGCTCGCCGCCCACCTCGACCCCGGCGAACAGGGAGAGCTCCGCATAGGGCGGGCCCCAGGTGATGCCGGCCACCACCGGGAACGAGCTGTCCTCGCCTACACCGCCGTCTGTCAGGCGGAAGCGCAGCCTCTCGCGGCGAAAGCCGATCGAGGCGGTCCAGTGGGGGCTGATCTCGTAGCTGGCGAGGAGACCCGGGCCGCGGGTGGATCCCACGTTGCGTCCCGTCTCGATGCGCAGGCGGTCGGTGACCTTCCAGTCCACGATCAGGATGGGGAAGAAGTTCAGGCTCTCTTCCAGCTCGGTGGTCACGCCGAAGCCGGGCCCGATCCGCAGGCGATCGCTGAAGCGGTAGGAGAAGCCGACCAGAGCGCCGCCGGTGAGCCCGTCGCTCCAATCGCCCGGCTCCTCGGCCGTCATGCGCAGGCGCGGGATGGCGAGGATCTGCCAGTCCGGCGCCGGCTCCCAGAACAAGGGGACGGCCACGCGCAGGTTGTGTACCTGGCTCCAGGGCGAGAGACCCCCGATGCGCGCATCCCCGGAGAAGCCGTAGTCGTCGTAGCCGTAGCCAGCGGACAGGCCCACGAAGGTTCCCTTCGAGAACGCGTAGCGAACACTCGCGTCCAGGGTGGCCCGCGTCGCGTCGTAGCTCCCGCCCTCGTCCAGATTGGCTTCGAACTGGTGCGCGACTCCGCCGCGCACGCCGAAGCCCCAGCCGAGCTGTCTGTCGTCCTGCGCCTGGCTCGGAACGCTTCCGGGCTGTGCGTGGGATTCGGCGGCGCTGGCCAGCAAGAGGAGGGCCGAGACCGCAGTCGTGGCCAGGCGCAAGCCGAACCGGTTCATCCTGAACGCCTCTCCCCCTGCCACGGCCCCGCGGAACCTAGCTGCGGAAACGCGCCCGTCCAGCAGATGAGCCTCCCGGCGCCGGCTTCGACGGCGGAGGTCCCACCGTGAAGAGCTTCGAGGATGAGCAGCAGGCGGGGAGGGTGCCGGCGGGAGCGTTCTTCGTCAGGCCGAAGCGGACGGCGTGCTCGAGGTCGACCCGTCGGCGAGGATGTAGCGCTCCAGCAGGTCGCAGACCTCCTCCGCCCAGGCGGGGTCCTCCAGCAGGGCCGGCTCCCGCAGTGCGGTGTTGTGGATGAGCGCTTCCGCGGCGTCCATGAAGACGCGGCCCGCCAGCGGTCGGTCCGGCCGACGGATCTCGCCCGCGTGCGTCTCCAGGTAGCCGCCGACGACCGTGGCCAGGGCGTGGTGCGTCTTCTCGGGAGAGCCGGTGCCGACGGCGTTGTGCACGCCGGGGCTCTCGGTGTGGAGCGCCACCAGGGTCTCGACCCAGGCGCGGATCGCCTCGCGCAGGCCGAGGCCGGGCAGGCGCGCGAGCAGCTCGAGGAGCGCCGTCTCGAAGCGCGCCGCGAAGCGCGCGCGCACCTCCTGCACCAGCGCCTCCTTGTTCGGGAAGTACTGATAGAGCGAGCCGACGGACACGCCCGCCACCCGGGCCACCCGATTCGTCGAGAGCGCTGCCAGGCCATCCTCTTCGATAATGCGAGTGGTGGCCTCGATGATGCTCTCCACCATGGCCTTCGAGCGGTCCTGTTTAGGCTTTTTTCTCAGGGCTTTGGGGGCCAAGTTGCGTCCCTCGAAAGGCGAGCACTGCGCGAGTAGTAAAGATGAGGAAATACTCGCATATTGGCGCTGGAGAAACCACCGGGAGCCAGGTCATGAAGTGGGTCCTTCTCGTGCTCGCCTTCGCCGGTCTCGTCGGCATCGCCATCGCCTGCTCGGGCC
>JANQFA010000103.1 GCA_028278065.1 Myxococcota bacterium | reverse complement strand
GGGTCGATTCCGAAGCCCTGCAGCTCGATGGCCGACGCGCCCCAGGGGCGCGGGCACTGGATCTCGTAGAGCAACGCGAACTTCATCCGCTCTCCTACTCGCCGCGAAGCACGTGTCCCGGCAGGTCGCCGGTGGGCGTTCCGCCCTCGAGGAGGACCGTTCCGTTCACCACCGTCGCGAGGTAGCCCTCCGCGTCGATCACGTAGCGCTCCGTGTCGGCCGGGAAGTCGCGCACCGTGTACGCGCGTCCCGCAGACAGGCGATCGGGATCCCAGACCACGACGTCGGCGTGCCAGCCCTCGCGCAGCGCGCCGCGCTCGCGGATGCCGTGGACGGTGGCCGGCATCAGGGTGTTGCGGAAGACCGCCTCCTCCAGCGAGAGGACTTCGGGCACCCAGTCGGTGAGCATGCGCGTGGTGTAGTCCGCGCCCACGAACGAGGCGAGGTGCGCCCCGCCGTCGCTCGAGCCCGGCATCACCAGCGGCTCCGCCAGGGAGGTGCGCACCACGTGCTCGATGAACTGCCTGGCCACCTCCGACATGCGAGTCTGCCAGCCGGTCTCGAGCCCTTCCTCCAGGGAGCAGTCCAGGAAGGCATCCAGCGGGTCGACGCCGCGCTCCGCTGCGAGCTCGGTGACGCTGCGACCCACCCATGCCCGATGGGAGGGATCGCGCACGCTCTCCACCTCGAGCCCGTCCCACTCGAACGAGACGGCGCGGCTCTCGGGATCGTCGAACTCGACGCGCAGGCGCGCGCGTAGATCCGGGTCGCGCAGCCCCTCGGAGCGCTGTGGCTCCGGGCGCGTGAGGACGTCGCGCCAGGCCGGCATCTCGTCGAACACGAACGTGTCGGCCAGCTTGAGGTGCAGCTCGAGGCGATTCGTCGTGGCCATGGGGTGGAGACGCACCCCCTCCGCAAAGGCCTCCTTGCAGAACTCGAGCGTCGCCTGCCAGCCCATCGGATGGCCCGGATTGGGCACCAGGATGTTCAGCTCCAGCGGCCGCCCCGAGGCACGGTAGATGTCGTACAGAAGCTGGCGATCGGCTTCGTCGTAGCCCTCGGAGAAGCTCCGCGGGATGATCTCCACCACGCCGCGGCCGAACTCGGCGAGGACCGATGCCAGGGCGACCACCTCATCCGCGCTGGCGTGGTTGGAGGGAACCTCGCGGCCGTCCTCACCGACGTGCACATCGATCTGCGAGGTGGAGAAGCCCATGGCTCCCTGCCGCATGGCATCGCGCACCAGATCCTGCATGGCGGCGATCTCGTCGGGGGTGGCGGCCCGCTCGGAGGCATCGTCCCCCATGACGTAGCGCCGTATCGCGCAGTGCCCCACGTAGCTTCCCACGTTGAGCCCGAGCTTCCCGTCGAAGCGGCTCCAGTAGTCGCCGAAGCTCCCGCCGGCAAAGCGCAGGCCTTCACCCAGCGCCTGGCGCGACATCCCCTCCACCCGGGACAGCATGCCCGCCAGCCAGTCCACGTCCTGCGGTCGGGCCGGCGCCAGGGTGAAGCCGCAGTTCCCGGCCAGCACGGTGGTTACGCCGTGCCAGCAGGACGGGGTCAGGAGGGGGTCCCAGTCGAGCTGAACGTCGTAGTGGGTGTGGACGTCGATGAACCCGGGTGCGACCACGGCGCCCGCCGCATCGATCTCGCGTGTGCCGGGCTCGTCGACCCGGCCGATGCGGGCGATCCTGCCGTCGTGGATCGCGACGTCCGCGCAGAACGGCGGCATCCCGGTCCCGTCGACCACCCGCCCACCGCGAATCACCAGATCCAGCGCCACTCCGCGTCGACCCTCCGCCGGAAGCCCCCGGGCGCGCCATGATACACGGGGCCCGCTCGCGGCCCCACGGCGCGTTCTGGAGTGCCATGGCTCTGGGGTGAACACCCCGGCGCAGCGCAGCCGTGCGGCCGACGGGATACAATGGGCGACCGCCATCCGGAGGTCCGCCATGACCGAGTTCGCGTTCACCGAGAAGGCCGTCACCGAGGCGGCGCTGGCGGCAGCCGGTGGACCCAGCGACTTCGGCGAGGACGGCTTCCGCGACGGTCTGCGCGTCCTGCTCGAGACCTACGAGAAGGCGGCGGGCTACAACGACAAGGGGCGCAAGCGAAGCTGGCGGCGCGTCGTGCAGCTCCTGACCGTGCGGCTGAAGGCGCAGGCGGCCTTCGCCGCCCATCCGCAGATCCGCGAGCGCGAGATCCGCAGCCCCGTGTACCTGACCGGGCTCCCGCGTACCGGAACCTCTGCCCTCTTCAACCTGCTGGCCGCAGACCCGTCGGCACGCCCGCTGCTCCTCTGGGAGGGGGTCTTTCCGGACCCCATCGAGCTGGAGCCGGGCCAGGAAGACCCCCGCTTCCTCGCCACCAAGGCCCACTACGACCGCATGCGCGAGGAGGATCCGGAGTTCACCAAGATCCACTTCGCCTCGGCGGAGACACCCGAGGAGTGCGTGCTGCTGCAGGCTCACGCCTTCTGCGACGTGCAGATGGGCGTGGAGATCCTGATGGAGCCCTACGCCTCGTGGTTCCAGGAGCAGGATCTGCGGCGCGCCTACGCCTACTACCGCGATCTCCTCAAGATGATCGACTGGCAGCGCCCCGGCGACCGCTGGCTGCTCAAGTCTCCCGCGCACCTGTGGGCGATCGACGTGCTGGCGGAGATGTTCCCCGACGTGTGCCTGGTCTTCACGCACCGCAATCCGCTGCAGGCGATGGCGTCGGCGTGCAGCCTGACCGACGCGCTCATGAAGGACCGCGAGAGCTACGACAAGGCCCGGCTCGGTCCGCTGGTGCTCGAGTACTACGCCCGTTCCCTCGAGAGGGGCCTGGCTGCGCGAGACGCCCTGGACGAGAGGCGCTACGTGGACGTGGACTACCGCGTCTTCGTCTCGGATCCGCTGGCTGCGGCCGAGCGCATCTACGCCCACTTCGAGCTGCCGAAGGGCCCCGAGGTCGAGAAGGCACTCCGCGACCACGTCGAAGCCCACCCGCAGAACAAGCACGGACGCCACGAGTACACCCTCGCGGAGTTCGGGCTCTCGCCGGAGCACGTGAAGGACCGCATGGCGGACTACATCCGGCGCTTCGACCTGCCCACCGACTAGCCGGGTGCGAAGAACTCCGCGAGGAGGCCACCGATGAGCTCGGGCTCCTCCTGGATCACCCAGTGGCTGCCCTCCTCCAGCTCGACGAGGCGCCCGTCGTCCAGGAAGCGCAGGCTGCGCCGCGTGACGTCGCCCGGGATGTAGGCGTCGTCGGGCGCGACCAGCATCAGCGTCGGGAGCGCCACGCGACCGTCCCCGGCGTACGGCGGGAGGTCGGCCCTGTACCAGGCGCCCATGCTGTGGATGGCGTTCTCCCGGGCCCAGGCCGTGCGGAACTGGTCCATCACGGGTTCGGGGAAGGTCCCGGGACGGGCGGTCCCGCGCAGGCTCGAGGTGAGCAGCGCCCAGTTCGCCACGCGCGCCGTCCAGCCCGGAACGAGGGGCAGCTGGATGAAGGTCCGGTACCAGGAGATGGTCTCCTCCTCGCTCTCGTAGCCCTCCCACGCGCGCGGATGCGGGGTGTCCAGGATGGCCAGGCGCCGCACCCGCTCGGGGTGGGTCAGGACCAGGCCCCAGGCCACACCGCCGCCCCAGTCGTGACCCGCCACGTGGGCCGCGTCGTAGCCCAGCGCCGCGACCAGCCCCGTCACGTCCGACACCAGCTCGGGGAGGGCGTAGGCCTGGACGTCCGCGGGCTTCTCCGAGCGGTTGTAGCCGCGCTGGTCCGGAACGATCACCCGGAAGCCGGCGCGGGCCAGGTGCGCCATCGGCCCGCGCCACGCGTACCAGAACTCGGGAAAGCCGTGCAGGAGCACCACTGGAGCGCCGTCGGCCGGCCCCGCCAGCACGACGTGGAGCTCCACATCGCCCACGTCGACGAAGCGTCGCTCGAGCGGAATGCCGAGCTCCGCACGGGCCGCCTCGACCGCGTCCCGGTCCGGCTGGCTGCCGGACGCGTGACCGAGGATCGCGACCGCAGCGACGAGCAGCGCAGCGATGCCGAGTTTTCGCACAGGACCGAGTCTAGTCACCTCCCGTCCGAATGGCCCGGCAGTATACTGCCGCGATGTCGAATCCGTCCCTCCTGCTCGTCCTCTGCGCCGCCGCCCTGCTGGCGGGCCTCCCCGCGCGCGGCGGCGAGTTCCCCGATCTCCGCGACACCCACGATCCCGAGCTGCAGGCCGTCTGCGACGAGATCGTGGAGCGGAACCCGCAGTGGGACAAGGTGATCCAGCAGGCGAGCGTGGTCGTCTCGGACGTCACCGACCCGCGCAAGCCCAGGACCGCCTGGTACGACCCCGAGCAGATGCTCTACGCCGCGAGCCTGCCGAAGGTGGCGATCGTGCTGGGCGCGTTCGTCGAGATCGACGCCGGCCGCATGGCGCTGGACGCCGAGACCCGCAAGCAGCTCATCGACATGGTGCGCGTGTCGTCCAACCCGGCGGCCACGGCCATCCTCGACAAGGTCGGCATCCAGCGTCTCGCCGAGATCCTGCAGGACCCGGCCCACGGGAAGCTCTACGACCCGGCCTACGGAGGCGGTCTCTGGGTCGGGAAGCCCTACGACAAGCGGCCCGCCTGGAAGCGCGACCCCATCAACCATCTGTCCCACGGATCGTCGGCGATGGCCGCGGCGCGCTTCTTCTACGGCGCCTCGAACGGAACGCTCATCGACGCCAGGCACCTCCCCCTGCTCGAGGAGATGTTCGGCAACCCTCGCCTCAAGCACAAGTTCGTGAAGGGCCTGAAGCAGCGCCCGCGCGAGATCTTCCGCAAGTCCGGCACCTGGCGCGGACACCACTCCGACGCGGCGATGGTCGTCCACCCCGATGGCGACGCCTACCTGGCCGTCGCCATCACCGAGGTGAGCCAGGGCGGCGGCGGCGAGCGCTCGCTCGTGGAGTTCATCCGCCAGCTCGACGACGCCATGGAAGCCCGCTTCGGGGAACGCAAGGACGGCTGACGCGGGCCCGGCCCGCGTCCTCGGAGACGCCGGCCTCGCCCGGCCCGCGTCCCGGGCGACGCCGCCTCGCCCGGGACGGACTCAGCGCCGCCGTCGGACCCCGAACGCCAGCGCGCCGAGCAGCACCACGCCGACGCCGACGGCGACCGGCACCAGCCAGGGCTCCGGGCCCGGATCGCCCTCGTCCACGAGCCAGCGCGCGATGGCCTCGGCGCGTGCCTCGTCCAGCCCGGAGGGCGGCATCTGCGCGTCGGCCTGATCGAAACGCGGCTCGAGCACGCGATTGCGGATCCAGCGCTGCACGCGATCGCGCCCCTCGAGCTCGAGCAGCTCGCGGCGGGCCGCCGCCCACGAGACGAAGGGCTCCGCCGTGAGCCGGTCCACGGCCGCCACCTGCTCGAGGTAGTCCTCCGAGTGCAGGCGCTCGAGGAGCCGCGAGTAGAGCAACTCGGGTTTCAGCGACGGCGCCGCAGCGCCCCGTGAGCGCAGGGTGTGGCAGCCGAGGCAGTTGGCCTCGCGCAGGAGCGGCTCGCCCTCCTCCGCCATCTCGAAGCGCACCGGGTAGCGACCGTCCGGATCGGCGACGATGCGCAGGATGTGCGTCTCGCCGCGGGCGTCGGGAAAGAGATGCACGGCGTAGAGTGCGTCGGGCCCCACCGCGACGCCCACGACGGCCTGGTGCCCTTCACCCTGGTAGCGGATCACCTCGCTCGGGACCGCGCGCATGGACCCCGACTCGCGGTCGTAGTCGAGAACCAGCACCGCCTTGTCGCCCCGGGTCGAGGGCCCAGGCTCCGCGGGCGGACCTGCGGTGGCCAGGTAGAAGCGGTCGCCGTGCCCCGCTGGAAGCGCGGGATGGCCCGCGGGCAGGAAGGCGAGCTGGACGGCGCCGACACTCGGATAGAAGACCATGGGCGTGTTCATGCCCACGGACCAGTCGCTGTCGTACCAGCCGTGGCTGAGGCCAGCCGGCGCCTCCAGGAACGCGTCCACGCGCATCCCGTTCTCCACCACGAAGACCCGGCTCTCCACGATGGCGAGACTGAAGGGGTTGCGAAAGCCGCTCGCCCACACGTAGTTGCGCGCCAGGCCCGGGTCATCGTTCACCCGGAACGGGTTGCCCGGCGCCGGCAGACCGTCGCGGGTGAGGCGGAGCACCTTGCCGAGCGTCGAGTCCAGATCGAGTGCGGCACCGCGCTGCTCGGCATCGCCCACGCTCACGTACACGTGCTCACCGTCGACGGCACAGGGACCGATCTGGTGCGAGGGCCACGAGACGTCGTCGCGGAACGGCTCCAGGATCGGCAGCTCCCCCTTCGGGCGCAGGGAGAAGCGTCCGGGCTCGGACGCGAAGCGCATCATCGCGTTCCGGAGGGTTCCCCCCGCATCCTGATACGGGAAGGTCACGAAGACGTGCCCGCCCGCAGGGTCGAGACAGAGCCCGGCCAGTCCGATCTCGGCGGTCTTGTCGTGGGGGAGCTCGCCCTCGGGCTCGAGATCCATGAAGTCGCTCGCGAAGACGTGAACCGCGCGGTCGTTCGTGACCACCTTGATCGTGCCACCCAGCTCGGTCACGAAGTAGAGCGGGTCGTCCGGCGCCGGCCCCGGTTCGGGCACGAACGCGATCGCCGTGGGGAAGTCAAAGCCGCCCGCGTCGCGCTCGATCGCGAAGCCGGGTGCCGCACCCCACTCCTGCATCCAGGCGTCCCCGGCGCTCGCGGACGCGGCGAGGCACACGGCGACGAAGAGCGGGGCGACGAGCTGGGCGGTGTGCATGGATCGGCGTGGCGCGCGGCCCGGGCCGTGCGCCCGCCGAGGCTAGCAGCTCGGATGCGCCCGGGTACGCTGGCTCGGTCGGGATGGGGGCGGTCATGGAGCCGGGTCGGCCTCCTCGTCGTTCACGCACGCTTCGCACGCATCGCCGGCGATCTTGCGGGTGGGAAGAGCGTGCCTAGAGCGCGCCGGGATCTCCCTCGTCGCAGTCCGCGTCGTCCCGGTCGATGAATCCGTCCCGATCCTCGTCGAGGCCGCCCTCGCAGCGGGTTCCCGCCACGACCAGCAGCTCGACGGGCTCGCTCGCCGCGCCGTGCTCGTCGCTCACCACGAGCCGGATCCGATACGGACCCGGACGATCCACCACGAGCGTCGGGCGCCAGCCGTCGGCGTCCTCGAAGCGCCAGTCGCTTCCGGGCGGAGCCGACACCAGCTCCCAGGCGGGGACCAGGCGATCCCGGTCCCGGTCGCAGCTCGCCCTTCCGTCCAGCCTCACCACGTCGCCCACGCCGACGCGCCGATCGGGCCCCGGGTCGGCGGCCGGCGCCGAGTTTCCGGGATCCGCATGCAGCACCAGGTGCCGGCTGCGCGGCGCGCGCAGCAGCGTGATGCCGAACGGCCCGCGGTAGAACCAGCACGCGCCGTCGATCCGGCGCGGACGGAAGGGAAGCCCCTGGACGGTGGCGTAGCGCCGCGCCGCCGGCAGCACGAACTCCGCCCGGTCGGGCTCGACCGCCACCCCCAGCTCGCCGCGCTGGCGGCTGCGCACGCGGATGCTCCCGCGGTAGCCGAGCCGGGTCGCGTCCTCCGCCCAGGCGCTCGCCAGACCTCCGTCCGCATCCAGCTCGAGCAGGGCCAGACCGCCATCGGTGGCGAAGCGCCGTGCCCCCGTATCCTCCGACGACAGGGCGACGCCGCCCTCGCGCCGGGCCGCCACGACCACGGCGCCCGACGGCTCGGTCATGCGCAGTGCGGCGCCCCCGGCGATCTCCAGCTCCTCGATCGTCGGGTGAGCGGCCGAGGAAGGCGACGGCGCCAGCAATCCGACCCCGGCGATCGCGCCACCCGTGACGCGGGTCTCCAGCGCCGTGTGCGTGTACTGGGCCTTGGTCCCGGCCCGCTCGTGGATCGCCTCGCGGGTCGAGAAGGCCGGCGTCGCAGCGACGAAGGCCCAGCCCGCCTCCACCTGCGCAGCGCCGTGCACCCAGCGCCCGCCCGTCGCCGTGGCCGCGAAGGTCCCGCCGCTCGTGCCGCCTCCGTTTCCGTGGAGGAGCCAGGTATAGGTGTGGGGGCCGGCCACGGGATCGACCCGGTCGAACAGAGCGAGATAGCGACCCTCCCCGAACAGGAAGCGGCGCTCCACCCGGGGCGCGCCGGCATAGGGATCGAGCAGGGTGCCGGTCCCGTAGCGCGCCACGACCCGGGCGGCATCGATGAAGCCCGTGTCGATCGTGTCCAGGAGCGATGCGTGGACGTCACTCGGCGGGCGCTCGAAGGGCGCGAGCTCCCACAGGAAGGACGATCCCAGCGGCTCGATCGGCCCGCGGCCGTCCACCAGGATCATGTTGTGATCCTCCGGCTTGTTGACCAGGGGGCGCTGGCCAAAGCTGAAGTAGCCGGGGTCCAGCAGCAGGCGTTCACCGTACGCGTGGAGCAGGAACGCCCCGGGCTCGGCGTGCTCGTGCGACTGGGGAAAGACGCCGCGGCCCTCGCGGTCGCGGCCGAACTCGGCGGCCTCGTCCGACTCGGCCTGGACGACCACCACGACCGCGTCCTCCTGCCAGCCGGTCTTGAAGATCGCGTTCCCGCCCTCGGCGTAGAAGCGGGTCGGCGACCCTCCCGGGGGAGCCGGAGCCACGGCGGGGTCGTGTACGACGATGAGGTCGGCACCCATGTCGATGTTGCCGCCGCTCTCGAACGGGGTCGGCGCGTTGGCCCAGCGCCAGGCCAGGGCCGCGTCGTCGATGCCGCGCGGAGCCGCCCCGAAGTAGTAGGAGCGTCCGGGATTGCCGTCGTCCTGGTGGACGAGGGCGCCGTCCGGGAGGGTCATGTCCAGCTCCCAGCGGATCGAGCGCCGGAAGAGCGGGTGCCGCCAGAGACTGGGGACCGGGATCCCGCCGGCGTCCCAGGTCGCGCCGTCTACCAGCCTGTCCCAGGCGCGCGCGAATCCCAGGAGGTTCTGCGAGGCGAAGCGGAAGTAGAACGGTCCCTCGCCGTACGCCCCGTCGCCGGCGACCAGCGCCCAGCGCATCACCTGGTCCACCTGCTGGAGGCCGTAGGCGAGCCAGTTGGCGGGCTCGCGCAGGCCGTCGGGATCGCTGCCCGGCGCGGGGGTGTACTCGGCGAGGGCGATGGCGGCCATCACCAGCGAGGCGCCCACCTTGGAGCGGTGGTTGTTCTGGTGGACCTTGGCGTCGCTCACGCCCGGGACCACGTAGGAGTAGTAGGTGCTCTCGGCCAGGTCCGCGATGAGCTCGACGATCTCTGCCTCGTCGTCGCCGAAGTCGTAGCCGGCGCCCTTCAACGTGTCGTAGGCGACCGCCCACTGCTGCAGCTCCTCCGACGTGCTGATGTCCCGGTCCCATCCGCCCAGGTCGCCGGGTGCCAGGAGCCGGCACACGGGGTAGAGGTCGAGAAGGAGCGTCTCGGCCTGGTCCCCGACCGCCTCACGCGCGGTCGCCGTCGGGAACGGCTGCACGACGCCGCCGACCAGAGTGCGGTCCACGGCGTAGAGGAAGGCCAGGTTCTTGGCGGCGCGCGCCTTGTGGCGCTGCTCCTCGATACCGCGGCCATCGAGCCCGAGCGGCTCGGACAGACCCCGCTGGGTGCGCGCCGCCATCGCAGCCAGCACCGCCGGGAAGGGGTCGGCGGCGATCTTCGCCTGGATCCCGGCGACGTCGCCCGCGCGGAAGAGAAGGCGCGGCCGGGTGAGGTCCACGCCGGGCGGGCTCCACGCCGCGCGGGCCGGTGTGGCGAGCAGCAGGAGCAGCAGCGGGAGGAGCAGCCGGCACATGGACGCACAGGATAGCGGCGCGCGGGCGCGCCTCCGTTCGGGAAATGCCCGAGGTGGAGGCCGGCAACGCGTGCGCAGGAGGCCGTCCGAGCCGGCGCGACTGCTATCCTCTCCGCGCGTTCCCCCGCGCCCGCCCTGCATGACCGCCCTGCTCAAGAACTCCGTCCTTCTGCTCGGCTCGGCCCTCCTCGCCGTCGTGCTGGCCGAGGCGGTGCTGCGCGTCTTCGTGCCGCGCTACGAGTACGCCGCCGCATCGGTCCACGAACGCGACTCCGGCCGCCTGATCCACCGCAAGGCGGACACGTCCTACACGCGTCCACACCCGGATACCGGTGTCCGCCACCCGGTCATCCACAACAACCTGGCCCTCCGCCAGCACCGCAACGTCGCGGCCCGGAAGCCGGCGGGCGAGACACGCGTCGGCGTCTTCGGCGACTCCTTCACCGAGAACCCGCGGGTCCCCTCGCCCTACGCGTTCACCGAGGTCCTCGACCGGCTGCTCAACGCGACACGGCCCGGCTTCGAGGTCCTGAACTTCGGCGTGGACGGCTACGCGACCGACCAGGCCTGGCTCTACCACGAGAGCGCCCCGGCGGCGCAAGGCCTGGACGTCGTGCTCTACGTCTTCGCGGCCAACGACGTGCGCGGGCTCTACGAGAACGACCTCCTCGCCCTGGCGCCCGACGGCTCGATCGAGCGACGTCCCGCGCCGACGGTCGCCTGGTGGATTCCGATGCTCTCGCGCCTCCACCTCACCTACCTGCTCCTCGACGTCCGCAACCGCCTGGTCGAGCCCGCGGGCGGCGGGGACGCCTTCTACGACCCGATCGAGGCGCGGGTGCTCGAGCGCATGCGCGACGAGCGGGACCGTCGCACGATGGACGACACCTCCGACGCGATCGCCAGCGACTTCAAGGAGGGCACGGTGTCCGAGCGCTCCCGCTCGTGGGTCGACCTGCTGCAGGCGATCGTCGGCCGCTGGCGCGACGACGTGGAGGCACGCGGCGCCCGCTTCTACGTGGTGCTCCTGCCTCGGCCCAAGGAGGGCCTGGCCGAGCCGCTCTTCGCCGGCTTCCGGGTGATCAATCTGTGGCGCGACTTCGAGGCGCATGGGCTCTCCGGCGAGCCCTGGCGCTTCCGGAACGACGGGCACTGGAACGAGCTGGGGAACCACCTCGCCGCCGTGCTCCTCTACCGGCGCCTGGCGGGAGACCTCGGGCTCGAGCCGCTCGAGGATGCCACCCTGCGGCGCGTGCTGGGCGAGTACTATGCGGCCTTCGACGACGGATTCACGCCCGTCGGCTTCGTCGACCTCCCGAGCTCGGATCCGGAGCGGGACGCCGCGCTGCGCCGCCGCTACGTCCCGCTCGAAGCGGAGCACACCACCCGGTGAAGCCCCTGCTGCCTCGCGCCCTCCTCGCCTGCGGCGTGCTCATCGTGGCGTGCGTCCTCGCGCTGGCCGCGCTGCACCGGCACCACCGCCGAACCCTCGATCTGGATACCATCGAGGCCCAGCTCGCGACTCGGGCGGAGGAGGCGCGCCGCTGGACCCGGGCGCTGCAGGAGCGCGATGCCAGCGCGCGCCTCGCGGCCCTGGCACCCGAGCCGTCGCAGGCCGACACCGTCCACCTGCTGGACCAGCTGGGTCGGGCGCAGGTCGATCCTCCCGGCCCCGACGCGCCCCCGCCGCCGGACCGGAGCCTCGCCTTCGAGTTCGACGGCGCCGACCACTTTCCCATGCGGGGCGCCGGAGAGCTGCAGGACGGGCGACTCGTGCTCGCCTCCGCGCCGGGCGCCACGCTCGTCTCGGGCGAGGGATTCGAGACGCCGGCCGAGCCCCTGGCCGAGATCGCGGTGCGCATCCGTCTGGCCCGCGGCCGCTCGTTCACCCTGGGCTGGGCGCGCCGCCGCCTGGTCGCCTGGCCGGAGAATCCCGATCACGTGGACTCCTTCCGGGTCGACGTCGTCCCGGGCGGCGCGTTCCACACCTATCGGATCGATGCCGCCCACGCGATGCGCCTCCAGCCGGGGAAGCGCATCCGCACGCTCTTCCTGCGCACCGATGACACGGCCGCAGACCGCGTGGAGATCGACTGGATCCGGGTGCTGCCGAAGCGGGCGGCGTACGCTCACCCGCCCGTCGGCGTCGCGTGGGAGGATCCGGGCAGGGATCTCCGCCCTGCCCTGCACGTGAAGGCGCCCCGCCGGATCTCGTTTCCGGTGGGCATCCCGGCGCGCGCGCCGCGTCTCGACGCGGCGTTCGCCACCCTGGACCTGCCGGTGGCCTGGACCCTCGAGCTCGAGGCCAACGGGCGCCGCGAGAGGCTGCTCGCGCGACGCAGCGAGGTGCCCGGCCGCTGGGACGAGGTGCGCGTCGAGCTGGCCCGCTGGGCCGGCCGCCAGGTCGAGCTCCATCTGCACGCGGACGGCGCCGAGGGTGCCGTCGGCTTCGTCGCCGCCCCGCGCATCTCGGGCCGGCCCGCGCGCCCCCACAACCTGCTCGTCGTCGTCGAGGACACGTTTCGCGCGGACGGGCTCGAGCGCGCGCACACTCCGACCAAGGACCGCCTGGCGAAGGAGGGCGCACGCTTCACCCGCGCCGTCTCCCAGGCCACCAAGACACGACCCTCGGTACCCAGCTACCTGACCTCCCTGCTGCCTTCGACCACGGGCGTGTGGAGCTTCCACGACCGCCTCGACCCGGGCTTCGTGACCCTGGCCGAGGTGCTGCGCGTGCGCGGCTGGGAGACCGCCTCGTTCGTGCAGAACACCAACGCCGGCGCGGCCGCGGGGCTGCACCAGGGCTTCGACCGGGTGCTCGGCCAGAACGTCATGGGATGGCGGCCCGACAGCCTCTACGACGACCGCGTGCTCGATTGGATCGCCCGGCGCCGCGATCGCAGCTGGCTCGTCTATCTGCACGGCCTCGATCCCCACGGCACCTACGATCCGCCGCCGCCCCACGACCGGGCCTTCCGGGAGTCCGCGCCGGGGACCCCGCTGGAGCGCGACGAGCGGCTCGATCCCGACTGGGTGGAGATCCCGAGCCGGGAGGGCCGCCGCCTTCTCTACGAAGGAGAGATCACCAACAACGACGAGCACTTCGGGCGCTTCCTGGAGAAGCTGGGTGAGCTGGGGGTGCTGGCGGACACGAGCGTCGTGTTCTTCTCCGACCACGGTGAGCACCAGGGCGAGCACGGGCTCTGGGAGCACGCGCCGCCGGGCTTCGCCCCGGTGCTGCGCGTCCCGCTCCTCTTGTGGAGCCCGGGCCGCGTCCCGGCGGGCGCGCTCGTCGACGAGCCCGTGTCGCTGCTCGACGTGGTGCCGACCCTCCTCGACCTGGTCGGGATCGGGCACGACTCGCTCCCGCTGCAGGGCCGCTCCCTGCTCGGGCACCTGCGCGCACCGGAGGCGCTGCCCCTGCGCGCGGTGGTCTCCGAGGAGGCGATCGCCTTCAGCCGCGATCGTCCGCAGCGGATCCGCGGCTCGATCTTCTTCGACCGCTGGCACCTCCTCTACAGCCGCCACGCGGGCGAGAAGCGCCTGCGCGTCTTCGACCTGGACGCCGACCCCGACGAGACGCGGTCCGCGCTCCCGCTGCTGCGCTTCGACCCGTGGCTGGAAGGCTCGGTGCTCGACGCGCTCGGCGAGCTGAAGGCGGCCGACCTGGCGCTGGGCGCGGCGCTCGCCCAGGGCGAGGTGGACTCGATCGCGATGGACCCCGACGAGCGCGAGCAGCTGCGCGCCCTCGGCTACATCGAGTAGGCGGCGGTCGGCTACATCGAGTAGGCGGCGGTCGGCTACATCGAGTAGCCGCGGCGGTCGGCTACATCGAGTCGCCGCGGCGGTCAGCAGGGATCTAGAGCGGATAGCCGAGCTCGCGCAGGAGATCGCCCGCCACCTTCTCGATCCCCTCGATGTCGTCGGCCGCCAGCCCTTCGCGCCACTTGAAGTTCTGGCTGCGCACGTCCGCCACGAGCTCCTCGAGCAGGGCAGGCGGCCAGCGCAGCCCGCAGAACGCGGCCGTCCGCTCGAGCACCTCGGCGGGCGCGTCGCAGAAGTCCTCGTAGCGGACCTCCAGGTAGCGGTCGGCCCCGAGGGCACGAGCCGCGCGCCGGGTGTGCTCGATGCAGAGCCGCCACTGGAGCCCCACCTGCTCGGCCGGACTCCGCGTGACGAACTCGCGCCAGCCCGGAGGGCGGCTCCCCCACCACACGTCGAGGCCGTCGTGGTGCTCGCGCCGGTCCAGGATCGAGCGGCCCACCGCCCGCCCGTCGCGGACCAGATGGACGAAGCGTGCGTCGGGGAAGATCGCGTCCAGCCAGCCCACGCGCAGGGCGTTGCGCGGGTACTTGGCCAGGAAGCGCCGCTTCCCCTGGAGCCTCAGTTGGGTGGCCACCATCCGACGCACCCAGGCGCGGTCGGCGTCGCGCAGGTCCGCCGCCTCCAGCGCATCGTCTCCTGCGCGCGAGAAGCGGCGCCAGACCCGGCTCCCCTCTACCGGCACGTCGGACCCGCGGAACGGACGCAGTGCCCGCGAGAGCAGAAGCGAGGCCGGGAATTTGCGCGTCGCCTTCGAGATCCAGCCCAGCTCCGGATGCCTGGCCAGCTTGCGGTAGAAGACCCAGGACCCGCTCCGCGGGAGCGACACCAGGAACACGGGTCTGTCGATGGCGTCCGGCATGGAGGGCGCCGAAGCTAGCACGCGACCCGCCGCGCTAGATCGTGTCCCGGACGCCCTCCCCGAAGAGCGGCTGCATCTCGAACGCGGCCACGTCGGCCTCCATCGACGCCGCCGCGGGCGCCTCCGGAACCTCCGACGCGGCGTCCAGCGTGGCGCGCAGCAGGGTCGCGTCGCTCGAGCTGTTGAGGAAGAGGCCCTCGCGCGCCAGCACGAAGTGCACGGCGCGCCGCACGGCGTCCGGGTCGCGCAGCGGCTCGTACCACGCGAAGCGCGGGCCTTCGTGATCCTCCGGCCAGCGGCGCCGGGCGACGCTCTTGATCGTCTGCACCGCCACGCCCCGCTCGGCACAGGTGGCGACGAGCGCAGCGAACTCCTGGGCGTAGTCCGGCTGGGCCAGCATCGTGTGGTTGCAGGGGAGGAGGACCGAGTCGAAGGCAAAGCGGTCCAGGCTGCGCCGGTGCATGGCGGCGATGCGCGTTCCGTGGCCGGTCACGCCGATGAAGCGGACCAGGCCCTCGTCGCGCGCCTCGACCAGTGCCTCGAGCGCACCGCCCGGGCCGAGCGCGGTCTGCCACTCGTCCTCCTCCACCAGGTTGTGGAGCTGGATCAGGTCGACGGAGTCGACCCCCATCCGCTCGAGGGAGCGTTCGAGGCTCTCGCGCGCGGCCGCGCCGGTGCGATCCCCGGTCTTCGTCGCCAGGAAGAACTCGTCCCGGTGCCGGGCGAGGAAGGGTCGCAGGCGCTCCTCGGCGGCCCCGTAGGACGCCGCGGTATCGATGTGATTGACCCCGTACTCGAGCAGCATCTCCAGGATGGCGTCCGCCTTCTCCTGACGCATCGCGGCCAGGGCCGCAGCGCCGAACAGGATTCGCGTGCTCGCGTGGCCAGTGCTTCCGAAGGGCGCGGTGGGAATCATCGGGGACCTCCCTCCCCAGGGTTCCACGACTCGGCGGCGAGCGCCCGTCGCGGCAGTCGCCGCGCCTTCGGGTAGACTCCGGCGCGGGTTCGAGGAGCATCGTTGGCCGGCCAGCCCCGACCGCCGCTCGGCGTCGGAACCAAGATCGCACACGGGATCGGAGCGATGGCGTTCGCGGCCAAGGACGCCGCCGTCGTCAACTTCGTCCCCTTCTTCTACACCCAGGTGGCCGGGCTCTCGGGCACCCTGTACGGCTGGGCGGCCTTCGCCGGGCAACTCTCGGACGCGATCACCGACCCCATCTTCGGGACCCTCTCGGACAACCACCGCTCCCGCTGGGGCCGCCGCCACCCTTTCATGGTGGCGGCCATGCTGCCCCTGGCCGTCTGCTTCTTCCTGCTCTTCAACCCTCCGCTCGGCTGGAGCGGCTGGGCGCTGTGCGGGTGGCTCGCCCTCGTGCTGATCGCGCTCCGCACGATGGTGACGATGTTCGCGATCCCGCACACGGCCCTCGGCGCCGAGCTCTCCCGCGACTACGAGGAGCGTTCGCTCATCGTGAGCTACCGCACCCTGCTCGGCTGGCTGGCCGGCGTGGCGCTGCCCGCGCTGGCGCTCGGCTTCGTCTTCGCCCGTGGCGACGGCGAGGGTGACGGACGCCTCCTGCGCGACAACTACTGGGCCTATGCGTGGATGTCGGCCTTCCTGGTGGTCGTCGCCATCTCGATCACGGTCTGGTTCACGCGCAGGAGCATCCCGCACCTCCCGGTCCCCGGCGAGAGGCGTCGGCTCCGCCTCCTGGATCCCCTGCGCGACGTGCGGGACGCGCTGCGCAATCGCAACTTCCGACAGCTCTTCGGGGCGCTGGTCTTCTTCGGCTCGATCTCCGGGGTGACGGTGACCCTGGGCTACTACGCCAACACCTACTTCTGGGAGTTCAGCAGCCAGCAGATCGCGCTGATCATGTCGAGCTCGATCGTCGGAGTGGGCGTGGGCTTCGCGGTGCTGCGCCCCCTGGTCACGCGCTTCGAGAAGCGGACCATCCTGCTCGGAGCCACCTTCCTCCTGATCGGGAACGGCATCTGGTGGATCGGCGGTCGCCTGGTCGGGGTCCTCCCTCCGAACGGCGACCCGCTGCTGCTCCCGCTGGCAATCGCCAACACGGTGATCCTCTCCGGTGCCGTCATGGTCGTGCAGACCATGGGCGCCTCGGTCGTGGCCGACATGGTGGACGAGCACGAGGTGGAGACGGGCCTGCGCCGCGACGGCGTCTTCTTCGCGGCCATGGGCTTCTCGCTCAAGATCCCCACCGGCTTCGGCCAGCTCGCCGGCGGCATCCTGATCGACGCGGTGGGCCTGCAGACGGGTCTCCAGCCCGGCGAGGTGCCGGCCGACGTGCTCTGGAAGCTGGGGCTGGTGGCCGGCCCCCTCGCCTCCCTCTGCTTCCTCGCGCCGACGGTCTTCATCTCCCGCTATCGACTCGACCGCGCACGTCACAGCGAGCTGCAGCGGATCCTCGCCGAGCGGCACTCGGCGGGCGCCTAGATCGAGGCGCGCAGGGCGGTCGAGATCTCGATGCGGCGCACGCGCAGGGCGGGCGCGGTGGCCGCCAGCACCGCCACGGCGGTCGTGGCCGCGAGGGTGACCCCGACGACCAGCCCCGAGATGATCGGCTCGGGGTAGTCGCCGGTCGGGGCCAGCGAGGCGAGACCCGCGCAGGCTGCCAGGCCCAGGGCGGCGCCGAGCAGCGCTGCGCCGCCGGCGACGACGACCGCCTCGAACACCGTCTGCGCTACCAGCGTGGCGCTGCGCGCGCCCAGTGCCTTGGCGACGGCGATCTCGGTGGTGCGCTCGGAGAGCGTGGCCAGATGGTAGTTGGCGATGCCCACGCCCCCGATCAACAGGGTGATGGTCCCCGCCACCCCGACGAAGACCATGAATCCCGCATAGAAGAGATCCACGATCCCGAGGATCTCGGTCAGGTCGAACCACTTCACGGCGTCCGTGTCCTCGGGATGGAAGCCCGATCGCGGCCCCAGGACGGCGAGCACGCCGGCGACGGCCTCCCTGGACGAGACGCCGGGGCGTGGAAAGAGGAGCAGGTTCCCGACCGCCTCCTCCTCGAAGCCCAGGCGGTTCTCGGCGGTCGTGTGCGGGATCATCAGCAGGCGGTTGTCCGGCCGGTTGTTGTTCATGTACTGCCGCCCCTTCGGCGCGGTGACCCCGATCAGCTCGAAGCTCCTCCCGGCGATCCGGAGGGGGCGTCCCAGCGCCGCGTCGGCGCTCCCGAAGAGCTCCTCCGCGGCCTCGCTCCCCATCACCGCCACCGCCCGGCGCTGCTTCACGTCGACTTCGTCGAAGAAGCGGCCGTGGGCGATGCGGAAGTTCCGGTAGTGCCCGAAGCGTTCATCGGACGCCGACAGATCCAGGCGCCGGGCCGTCCCGGCCGCCTCCACCAGCACGCGCTCCCGGGAGAGATGGTGGGGAAGCAGCGCGGCGATCCGGTCGTGGAGCTCGCGCTCCGCGCGGGCGACGTCGCGTCGGTGCAGCCGCACCGGCACCCCGCGCCGGTAGCCCGGGAAGCCCGAGGAGGTGGTCGCGGGGTACAGGAGCACCACGCCGCGGCCGAAGCGCGACAGCTCCTCGCGCATGAAGTCGCGGAAGCCCGTGCCGTACGCCATCAGCATGATGATGGCCGCGGTTCCCCAGAAGACGCCCATCGCCGAGGCAGCCACCCGGCGCGGATGGTCCGCGAGGGAGTCGCGCACCTGGCGGACGTGCTCCACCACATCCATCAGCTCCGCTCCCGGACGTCCATCACGTCACCCGCAGCGCCGAGGCCGGATCGACGCGCGCCGCCACCCGCGCGGGCGCCACGCCCGCCGCGAGGCCCACGGCCACGAGCACGAGGAACGTCGTGGAGACGACGCTCGGCAGGATGCGGGGCGGCGGGAAGTCCGGCGGTAGCGGCGCCACCTGGATGAGGAGCACCGCCGAGAGGCCGATCGCCACGCCGAGGGTCCCGCCGACCAGCACCACCACCGCCGTCTCGACCAGCAGCTGCAGCATCAGGTCCGCCCGCCGCGCCCCGCAGGTTCGACGCACCGCGAGCTCGGCGCGACGCTCGTGGGCGATCGCGATCATCAGGTTGGCGACCCCCGTCCCCGCCATCGCGAGGGTCACGGTGCCCACGACGCCCAGCAGGAGCTGCAGGACGAAGAAGATCCTGCGCGAGGGCTCGCTGATCTCGGGCACGCTCATGAACGAGACCGCCCGGGTCTCCTCGGGCGGGAGGTTGTGGAGCGGCCAGAGGGCGGCGCGGACCTCCCTCCGCACGACCGGCTCGTCCTGGATGCGGCGCGGCTCGACCAGGATCGTCTCGATCGTCTCGCCATCACCCAGCGCGCGCAGTCCGGCGCTGAGCGGGACGAAGATCATGCGGTCGTGGATGTCGGAGTTCGTCATGAACTGCCAGCCCTTGCGCACGAGGACGCCGATCACTTCGAAGGGCTCGCCGCCGATCTGGAGCGTGCGCCCGAGCGGATCGAGATCGCCGAAGAAGACCTCGACCAGGTCTGCTCCGAGCACGGCCACGCGTCGCCCCCGGCGCTCGTCGTCCGCATCGAAGTAGCGGCCGCGCCCGACCGCGTGGTTCTGGATGTGGAAGAGCTCGGGCCCGGCGGCCGAGACGACGGTGGCCCGGGTCCGCCGCGGCGTCACGACGGGCACGATGTCCTGGTTCTCGGCCACGGCGCGTCCTGCCGAGGGAACTCCCGCCCGCACCCGATCCAGGTCGCGCACGGTGAAGCGGATCCTGCGACCCGGAAGACGTCCGCCCGCCTCGGTGCTGGTGTACTCCGGATCCACCGCGACCCAGCGGTCGCCGGTCTTGCCGAAGCCGAAGTCGAGGAAGTCGTTGAAGCCGGACCCCAGCGAGAGGAGCAGCACCACGCTGGCGGCGCCCCACACGATGCCGGCCAGGGTCAGCGCCTGGGCGCGCCAGCTCGCCCGCAGGTTGTCGAGCGCGTCGCCGACGAGCGGCGGAACCAGGCGTCGCAGTCGCGCGAGCTTCTCACGCGGCGGCATCGGACTCGATGCGGCCGTCCCGGATCCGGATCACCCGCCCCGCCCGTTCGGCGACCTCCGGCGCGTGGGTGACCACGATCAGGGTGCGCCCGCCCCCGTGCAGGTCGTCGAAGAGCTCGAGGATCTCGCGTCCCGTCTTCTCGTCCAGGTTGCCGGTGGGCTCGTCGGCCAGCACGACGCGCGGATCGTTCACCAGGGCGCGGGCGATGGCGACTCGCTGGCGCTCTCCGCCGGACATCTGGCCGGGGCGGTGGTCGAGCCGATGGCCGAGGCCGAGGCGCTCCAGGAGCCCGCGCGCCCGGGCCTCGCGCTCGGCGCGACCCGCCCCGGCGTACAGGAGCGGCAGCGCCGCGTTGCGCACCGCGGTCATGCGCGGCATCAGGTTGAAGGTCTGGAACACGAAGCCCATGCGGGCGGCGCGCAGGTCCGCCAGCGCGTCGTCGTCGTGGCTCTCGATGGCGTCGCCGTCGAAGTGGTAGGAGCCTGCGCTGGGCCGGGACAGGGCGCCCAGGATCTCGAGCATCGTCGTCTTGCCCGAGCCGGACGGCCCCATGATGGCGATGAACTCGCCCTCGTCCACGTCGAGGTCGATCCCGCGCAGGATCTCCACCTCGCCTTCGCCGAGCGAGAAGCGCTTGCGCACGTCGCGCAGCGCGATCAGGGCTCCCACGACCCGTCCCCATCGCTCCGCACCAGCACCACGTCGCCCTCCCCCACGCCGGAGCGAAGCGCGGTCTGGAAGCCGTCGGAGTAGATCGCCTCCACGTCCACCAGCTCGCCCGCGCCGGGCTCCCGCCCCGCGCGGCGCACGCGCACGCGATCGTCGCTGCGCACCAGGGCCGTGTTCGGCACGAGCAGCACGTCCCCGTGGCTCCGCACGACGATGCGTGCGTCCGCGGACATCCCGACCCGCACGCGCGGATCGGGCTCCAGCTCGATCTCCACCTGGAACTGGGAGACGCCGGAGCTGTTGCTGCCGGAGGACGAGACCTTGCGCACGACGCCGGGAAAGCTCTCGTCGGGGAAGGCGTCGATGCTCACCTGGGCCGGCTGGCGGACTCCCACCTGGGCCACGTCGTTCTCGTCCACCTCGGCCAGGAGGTGGAGCTTGCGATCATCGGCCAGCACGGCCACCACGGTGCCGCCGTTCTGCAGGTCGGCCACGGCCGTTCCCACCTCCACCTCGCGGCGCACCACGACGCCGTCGACCGGCGAGCGGATCACGGCCTTGGCCAGATCGCGTTCTACGCGCTGCAGGGTCTTCGCGGCTTCGCGACGCGCGGCGCGGCGCGCCTGGCTCTCGGCGACGGCATCGGAGACCGCGATCACCGCCAGATCGAAGACGTACTGCGCCTCGTCCAGCGCCTTCTGGGACACGATTCCCCGATCGAAGAGCTGACGAGTCCGCTCGAGGTCGCGGCGCGACTTGTCCCGCTCCGCCTCGGCGCGGGCCACCAGGTTGACCCGCGCCAGCGCCTCGCGCGCCTGCAGCGCTGCGCGAAGCTCGGCCACCCGATCCTCGAGTCGCTCGCGATTCAGCTCGATGAGCGGCGCCCCCTTCTCGACGCGCTCGCCGTCGTCGACGTGCACGCGCGAGACGATGCCCGGGATCTCCGACTGCACGACCACGCGCGCGAAGGGCTCGAGAGCGCCGGTCGCGACCACGGTCTCGCGGAGGTCGCCCCGCACCACCGACACCCGGCGGAAGGCGGCGTCGGGCCCGGCGCTTCCGGCACGCATGTCCCAGGTGAGGCCCATGTAGACGAGGAAGAGGAAGCCCGCGCCGCCGGACAGGGCTCCCAGCAGGCGCAGCGCACGGCGGAGCGGCGCCGGAAGGCGGTGTTCGCGGTTGCTCATGCCCCCCTTGGAGAGCAAGTCCCCTGCCAACGCAGGCGGAGTCCTGCGCATCGACGCAACCCGCTGTCTCGGCGGGGGAATTCCGTGATCACCAGGGCGGGGGCGCAGCGCCCGCGGTGCAGGCCACGAGCGACACTGCAGCCCCCTCCCTGCAGCGCGAGCGGTTACCCTCCACGCCAGCGCCCGACGAAGGAGCCCCGTGAGATACCCGTGCGCGGCCGCCCTGCTGGCCACCCTGGTCCTGGCCTGGTCCCCCGCGGCAACGGCCCAGCGGGAAGCCGCCTCCCTGGGACCGGCCCGACGGGATGCCGCTTCCCTGGGACCGGCCCCGCGCGGCGACGACGGCCGCTTCACCAATCCGGGAGGCCCCCTCGCCCACGGAGGCATCCGCGTCCAGCTCCCGTTCTTCCTGCGGCGCGTCGCCGGTGCCTTCCGCTCGCGCCCGGGCGCACCCGAGGCGGTTCCGAACGACGGGGCCTTCCTGCGCGAGAACGCCCGGCACAGCACGCCCACCGTCACCTGGATCGGACACGCCACCCTGCTGGTGCAGATGGACCACGTCAGCTTCCTCACCGACCCCACCTGGTCCGACACGGCCAGCCCCGTCTCGTTTGCCGGCCCGCGCCGCTACGTCCCTCCCGGCGTCGCGCTCGAAGACCTGCCGCCCATCGACTTCGTCGTCGTGAGCCACAACCACTACGACCACCTGGACGTCGCCACCCTTCGCGCGCTGGCCCAGCGCGACCCGCACACGCGCTTCCTGGTGCCCCTGGGAAACGGCGACCTCCTGCGCAGGAACGGGATCGACGACGTCGGCGAGCTCGACTGGGGCGAGTCCGAGGAGATCGCCGGCGTGCGGGTCCACTGTCTCCCGGCGCGCCACTGGAGCAAGCGCGGGCTGCGCGACGACAACCGCGCCCTGTGGTCGTCCTGGGCCGTCGTCGGCCCCACGCGGAGCTTCTATCACGCCGGCGACACCGGCTGGTTCGACGGCTTCGCGCGGATCGGCGAGGTCTTCGGCGGCTTCGACCTGGCCGCCGTGCCCATCGGCGCCTACGAGCCGGTGGCCATGATGCACGACGCCCACCTCAACCCGGAGGAGGCCGTGCGCGCCGTCCTCGCTCTGGGCGCGCGGCGCAGCGTCGGCATGCACTTCGGCACCTTCGACCTCACCGACGAGCCCCTCGACGAGCCGCCGCGCCGCTTCCGCGCCGCCGCCGCGCCCGAGGGCCTCGCGCCCGACTCCGCGTGGGTCCTGCGCATCGGGGAGACGCGGCCCTTCTAGCCGGCCTGCGCCCCGGCGAGCCGGATCGCGCGCCCCCCGCGCGAAGCGGCTAGATCTCGATCCCGCTCCCGCTGATGAGTGGGGTGTTGGTCCAGCGCCCTTCGGGCGTGCGGTACCAGCCCGCCGCGGCGAGCGCGCCGCCGTGGCAGTGGACGACGGTGCCCGTCACCCAGTCGGCCCACTGGGAGGCGAGGAAGAGCGTACAGCCGGCCACGTCGGCCGGGCGCCCGAAGCGCCCCAGTGGGATCCAGTCCCGTACGCGCTCCTGGTTCTCGGGCGCGATCCACCTGGAGGGCGTGATCTGGGAGGTCTCGGTCGTCTCGGGGGCCACGGCGTTGACGCGGATGCCGTCCCGTCCCAGCTCGAGCGCCAGGCTCTTGGTGAAGCCCTCGATGGCGAGCTTGAACGAGGCGTAGGGCACCAGCCGCGGCAGGCC
>JANQFA010000036.1 GCA_028278065.1 Myxococcota bacterium | reverse complement strand
CCGAGGCCAACGAGCACGTCTGGGTGGGCGGCGGCCGCTTCGACGAGCCGTTCCACGCGCGCCACCTGGCCTGGCGGCAGATGCGCCCCGAGCGCACCCAGACCCGCTGGAAGGAGTCGGACCGGGTGTGGGTCTACGTGCCGGACATGCGCAAGCCCCGCCGTGCCATGACCACCTGGGTCGACGGCTTCTACACGCCCCGCTACAGCGCGGCCCAGCAGATCGCCGCCGGCGGGAGCGTGCCCTTCTCCCGGGGCGGGGGCACCGCCGGCAACGACTACGGCCAGGGACTCGGCGGGCTCGACACGATCCAGCCCACCTCGAGCGTCTCGGCCGGCGCCACCGCCCACCTGCGGCGCGGCTTCGTGGGCCTCTCGATCCGCCCGAACGCCTACCGCTGGAAGCTCCGCGGCGAGAAGGACGTGATCGCCCCGCTGAACGGGATCATCCCGGGCTGGCCCGAGAATCCGGACCGCAACTTCGGCCCGAGCGGCCTCTCCCTGGCGTCCGACCGCTGGGACGTGCGCCGCGCCGTCGTCGTGGAGGGGATCGCGCTGCGCCCGGAGGCGAGCCTGGCGCGCGTCACCCTCTACATCGACTACCAGACCCAGCAGCCCCTCTTCTACGTGGCGCGGCGCAAGAACGGCCTGATGGTGGACGTGGGGATCCTGGTACATCGCTACAGCGGGGACCTGCCGGACTACCCCAAGGGGGCCGACGGCAGCCGCGCCCTGGTCTTCGACCCGGTGGCGACCTCCTTCTACGCCATCGCCGACGGCGGGACCGGCTGGCGGCGCGAGTCCTACGACGTCCTCTCGGTCCCCCGCGATCACGAGGACCGGCGCCGCATGACCTCGGTGGCCGAGCTGGAGCGCGGTCACTAGCGCAGTCGCGCCGGCGGCCCAGGCCCGCACGGCGGCCCGGGCCCGAAACGGAGGCGGCCCGGGCCTCCGAGGCCCGGGCCGCCCGCTGTCGGTTCGCCGCGACGGCTAGAACGTGTAGCGGATCCGGAAGAAGAACTCGTCGCGGTCGCGCACGACCGCCAGTCCGTTCTCCACGTGATCCGTGTACGCTCCCGTACCGGCTCGGTTGCCGAGGGCTGCCGGCATCATGAACGGGTCGCGCTCCTGCCAGCGTCCATAGAAGAAGGCCATGCCGAATGTGGCGATGAAGCGCTCACTGAAGCGGTAGGTGAGCGCCGGCAGGCCCGCCCCCGACTCGGACATCACGTCGTACACGAAGGTGAACGCCGCGAAGAGCCGGTCCTGGAAGTACCCGGTCAGCGCCGTGAACGTCAAGAGGACGTTGTACGGCCCGTTGGCGCTGAATCCGTCGCTGTGCTCCGGCACGTAGCTGAAGAACCACTGGGAGTTGAAGAGCAGCGTGCGGTTGGCGTTCAGGAAGTTGATGAAGGTGGGCCGGTCCACCGAGAGGGTCAGGTTGTAGACGTCGGCGTTGACCTGCCCGCTGGGCTCGTTGCGGTCCGCGAAGGCGACGTCGCTGATCCAGGTGAACTCGACGCCCCAGTTCGTCTTGCTCCAGTCCTCCGCGAAGTCCGTCGAGAAGCCCAGCACGTTGCGCCGCTGGTAGCGCAGCGCCAGCTCCTGGCCCCCGTGCCAGGTGAAGTCGCGCCGCCCGAAGTTCCAGCTGCCGCCCGCGCGGACGTGGTTGCGGCCGACTCCCGTCACGCCGAGGAGCGAGCGCACCACCGAGCAGAACTGGGGGGCCGCCAGCGAGCAGCGGTTGGGATTGAAGGCATCGTCGGGATTGAACTCGTCGAAGTCCTCGGGCCTGGCGAACCCGTCGTCGTCCGAGTCGGTCGAGAACAGGATGGCGATGGCCAGGAAGTTGAAGGACAGGGCGGCCATCTCGCTCTTGAACGGCTGGCAGTTGATCGGGTTGAAGAGCGGGATGTCCGGCGACCGCAGACGCCCGGCGCCGTCCAGGATCGAGTCGCACCCGCTCTTGGTGGCCAGGGCGTCGAAGTTGACGAGATCCGAGAAGGGCTTGATGTTGCCGTCGCCGACCACGTCCGCGCCGCCCACGGTGTGGTTCAGGTACTCGCTGAAGAGGGGCACGCCGTCGACCGCGGGATCGTAGCCCGGATCCCCCGGACCGCGGCAGCCGGGCAGGATGAAGGTCTTGCCCCGCTCGAAGCGCGTGCACACCGGCCCGCCGACGAACCCGATCGTGCCGGGCGTCGGGGACTTCTTGTCCCGGTAGTCGTTCGGGAAGAGCGGCGTCCCGTCGAAGCCGGGCCAGCTCTGGAAGAGCGCACTGGCCTCGGCGTTCAGGAGGTCGAGCCCCTGCCGGTCGCAGCTCGTGGCGTAGTAGGCGCCGCAGCCCATCAGGGCCTGCTGCTCGGGCGTGAGCGCCGTCGCCGTGCTGCCGAACCGGGAGTAGAGCAGCGCGAGGTTGGACTGGGGGCCGCTGAACGACCACAGCCCGAAGGCGCCCTCACCCGTCCGCGATTCGGGCACCCAGGCGTCCGCCGGCGTGCTGCAGGCCTGGACCGCGCAGATGCGCGGACCCAGGTCGTTGTGGTTGAGGGGCACCACGGTGAGGAGCCCCTCCGCCTCCGGCGCCAGGAATCCGATCGCCAGGTCGTACAGCGTCGAGCTGCCACCGAAGATCATGCTGAGGCCGGCCACGATCGGGATGAAGTCGAAGGGCGGCGTGAAGCCCGTGTCCAGGACCTTGTTGCTCCCGAAGATGTTGAAGCCGCACTCGGTCACCGCGTCGGCGATGATGTCGGTGAAGCCCACGCTGGCCGCGCACGCGAAGTTGAAGAAGGTCTGGTTGGCCGGGTGGTCCGAGAGGATGTCGCGCCGGTTCGAGTCCTTGAAGGCTCGCTTGCGGGCCCGCAGGACGCGCGAGTTCTGCACCTCGGCGCGCTCGCCGGTGGCCCAGGTACCCGGGAAGATCGGGTTGAAGCGGCTCCCCGCCCCGATACCGAACGGGCCGTCCATCTCCGTCAGGAACGGGTCGCCGTCGGCGATGGTCGCGCCCAGACAGCCGCGGGTCAGATTCCGCGTCGGGTCGCAGCGCTCCTCGGTCATGCCGAAGCGCGGGCGGCCCGTGTAGGGGTCCACATTGCGCGAGTACTTGTTGATGACGTCGGGGTTGGGGAAGTCATTGAAGCCGTAGTAGTCGGTCAGCGCGAAGCTGAAGCGGCTCCAGCGCCACTCGAGGCGCGCGCCGAACTCCACGCCGCGCGAGTCGTCCCACCAGTTGGGGGGACGCACCTCACCGGCCAGGCCGATGCCGATGGCCGAGTGGGCCACGATGCCCAGACACTTGTCGAAGGCGGGGCGCGGCGAGTAGGGCTCGCCACAGCGGCCCAGGTCGACCGGCTCGAACTCGTCCAGGAGGACCGCCAGCTCGAGGCGCACGTCCTGGAGCGGGCCCACGTCGTAGAAGGAGTAGACCCCGCGCAGGGCCCAGAGGGCGATGCGCGACTCCTCCAGGCTGGGCAGGGTCGCCAGGCCCAGGTCCTGGGGGTTGATCTGGTCCTGGGAGCGGAAGATCTCGGTCTTGCCCCAGACGATGGTCTGCCTGCCGGCGCGGATCCAGAGGCGGCCGTCCCCCAGCTCGATGTCGAAGTAGAACTCCTTCAGCTCCTTCTCTTCCGCCTGGCTGGCGCCGTGGTTCCAGGAGAGGCTGCTCTCGCTGAAGTCCTGGTCGAACGAGCTCAGGCTCTCGTTCTTGAGGAAGTTGCTCAGGTTCCTGCTCGGGAAGTAGAGCCCGGATGCCTCCCAGATCGGGATGTCCATCTTCTGGGCCTCTTTCACGGAGTAGGTCGGGTAGGGCCGGTAGGGCTTGAAGTTCTCGGGATTGAGGGCGAGCTGGCCCTCGACGAGACCCGGCATCTGGTTCAGCAGCCCGGGCGGGGTGGGCGCGCCGTTCGGGGCGAAGCCCACCACGGAGAAGCCGAACTTGCAGCCCGTGGACACCTCGACGGAGGAGGCGGCACAGGCCGCGTCCTCTTCGAGCGGGCTGAGCGCGTTGGGGTGGAAGCGGAAGCGGCCGTTCGACGCGTCCCCATCCTCGATCTCGTCCTTGGGACGCAGCGGCAGCTGGATCGCGATGCCGTCCCCGTTCTCGGGGCCCGGGACCTCGCGGATGGCGTGCTGGTAGAACTGGAGGTCGCCGATGATGAGGGGTGCCGGGTCGTCCTCGGTGCCCAGGACCTGGTCCGGACCCTTGGTCTCGAACGCACTCTTGAAGAGGCCGTCGGAGATGTTCAGGGTCTTGCGCTTGGCCTTGGCACCGGTGCCGAAGATGTGGAACTTCTGGGCGTCCTTGTGCCCGAAGGTCGTGCCCGTGAGCAGGCTCTCGCGGCCGTCGGTGCGCCAGTTGGGCAGAGACTTGATGCTGTCGCCCACGTGGTCCATGCCGTTGGGCGAGATCCAGCAGGCGTTGCGCCAGATGCAGTCGTAGCGGACCTCGACGCGCGTGTAGGCGGAAAGCTGGGAGAACGGTCCCCACCCATCTGGCGCGATGTCGAGCTCCGCCTCCAGGTTGAGGACGAACTGCATGGCGGAGAGATCGTTCGCGTACTCGAAGTTGTTGTTGAGCACGCGGATGATCGATTCACCGAAGCCGTGGATCTGGAGCCGTCCGTCGAAGAACTCGAACCCGGCCGCCACCCGCGGCGTCGAAAGCGTCACTGCGACCAGGGCGAGCCCCAGCCAAGTCGCACGCCTCGTCATGCACCCCTCCTCAGCGTAACTGCTGAGGGAGCGCGCACCGCACCCGCGCCTGAGTCACCCTCGCGCTCCCCCCGTGTCTGCCGCCTGACAATGTCCGGTATATGACTGCCGCCGGGAACAGAATGGGCGCGCCCCCATCCGGCAATCAAACCTCCGTTCACTCGCATTTATACCCCGAAGTAGCCGATAGATACAACGGATTTCGGGACGGCGAACTTCGGGCAGAACGCCACCGGAAGGGATGTTCTTGTGCGGGTTTTCCCGGAGGAGAGGGGAGAACCCCCCGATCAGGTGTCGGATTCCTCGGGCGGATCGGAAGCCGCGGGGGCCTTCTCGCGGCCCGAGGCCTTGCGCGCGGCGCTCTTCTTGCGGCCCGAGGCCTTGCGCGCGGCGCTCTTCTTGCGGCCCGCGGCCTTCTTGCGGGTGCTGGAAGCCTTGCGGGCGGTGGTCTTCTTGCGGGTGCCGGCCGTCGCGGCGGTGGTCTTCTTGCGTGTGCCGGTCTTGCGGCCGGTGGTCTTCTTGCGCGTGCCGGCGGTCTTCTCGGTCGTCTTCTTGCGGGTCGTGGTCTGGCCCGCCTTGCGGGTGGTGGTCTTCTTCTTGCGGCGCGCGCTCGTTCCGGAGCCCCCATCCCCTTCGGCGGCACTCTTGCGCGGCGGGAACTCGAAGCCGTGGCGACCGGTCTCCTTCAGGACCAGGGTGGCCGAGAAGGGGCGCCCGAATCGGGAGGTGAATTCGGTCAGCAGCTCGGTCTTGCCGTGCTGCAGGTAGTGGAGGGCCTCCTCGCGGGTGATCTCCCGCTTGCAGACGGTGCGCGGCAGGACGAAGCCGCAGACCTTCGGCTTCTTGCGCCGCTTCTTGCCGTCGTCGGCCTCGCGGGCCGCCTTCTCCGCCAGCTCCTCCGCCTTGAGCTGGGACTCGCAGATGAACTGGGTGGACGTCTCCACCACCGGATGCTCCTCGTCGAGCGGGCAACGGCCGAGCGGCGTGGGATCGACGTCGTACTCGGCCTGATCGGAGGCGCGATCCTCGGTGCCCATCGAGCGCACCTTGACCTTCCACTCGTCGTCGATCTCGAGCACGCCCTTGTAGAGACGCCCGTCTCGGGCCATGAACCCGTCGACCACATCGGTCTCGCCCTTCTCGAGGAGGATGGCCGCGTGGCGCCGGTCGATGTAGCGGCCCGAGGTGTCCTTCCAGATGACGAGCGGACAGCGCTCGTCCTCCTTGCCCTTCTCGACCTTCTGGGTCTCGCAGCTGTAGTTCCAGGCGTTCTCGAAGACGGGCCGTCCGCACTTGCGGCACTTGCCGATGGGCGCCTCGTGTCCGTACAGGATGTCGTAGGAGAAGGTCTTCAGCGTCTCGACCGTCTCGCTGACGTAGTCCTTGATCTCGACCATGAAGTCGTTGGCAGTGCGCTGGCCGTGCTCGACCTGGGCCAGGTGGAACTCGATGTCCCCGGTCAGCGACGGAGAGGAGAGCCGGTCGGCGTCGATCCGCTTCAGGAAGTCGATCAGGCGGATGCCCTTCACCGTGGGACGGATCGCCTTGCCGGTGCGCACGGCATAGCCCTTGCGGATCAGGTTCTCGATGATGTCGGCGCGGGTGGCCGGCGTCCCGATGCCCTTCTCGTCGATGGCAGCGGCGCGCTCCTCGTCCTCGATCTGCTTTCCGGCGTTCTCCATCAGCGAGAGGAGACGCGCCTCGGTGATGCGCGGGGGCGGTTTGGTCTCCTCCGCCTCGACCTCCGCGCCGCGGGCGGCGACGGCCACGCCCTCGACGCGGTCCCGCGCGGCGTCCAGCGGCGCCAGGGTGGTGGACTCGTCGTCACCCGTCTTGGGCAGCACGGCGCGCCAGCCCGGATCCTGCAGCGAGCGCGCGCGGGTGCGGAAGCGCTCGCCGGAGGCCAGGGTCACCCGCTCGACCCGCTCCCACACGGCGGGCGGGTGGAAGCTGCCGAGGAAGCGGCGCACCACCAGGTCGTAGAGGCGGCGGTCGTCTCCCGAGAGCCCGTCGCCCGGCAGCTGACCGGTCGGGATGATCGCATGATGGTCGGAGACCCCGGCGTCGTCGAAGGCGCGCTTCGTGTTGGTGAGGCCCTTGTCCAGGAGCCGCTCCGCGGCCGCCGCGTAGTCGCCGAACGAGACGACACCGCGCTGCGACTTCGCCTCCGCGAAGCTCCGCATCAGCCCGTCGACGGTGGCGCGGTAGTCGGTGGGCAGGCAGCGGGAGTCGGTGCGCGGATAGGTGAGGATCTTGTGGCCGTCGTAGCAGCGCTGCGCCGCGGAGAGGGTGCGCCGCGCCGACCAGCCGAAGCGCCGGTTGCCCTCCCGCTGGAGGCTGGTCAGATCGAAGAGCGGCGGCGCCGCCTCGCGCGACGGCTTGCGGGTCTCTTCCGCTACAGCGGAGGCGCCGCGCACCGCCGCGACGATCGCCTGGGCACGGGCCTCGTCGAAGATGCGGTCGTCCTTGGCCTCCTCGTCCTCCCCCGCCTCGAAGTCCGGGTCGAACCAGGTCCCGCTGTAGCTGGCGCCGGCGTGCTCGAAGGTGGCCTCCACGCGCCAGAAGGGCCTCGGGATGTGGGCCAGCACCTCGAGCTCGCGACCGACGAGGATGGCCAGGGTCGGGGTCTGCACGCGACCCGCCGACCACACGCCGCCCTCCTTGCGGGTCTTGAGGCGCTTGGTGATGCCGCGGGTGGCGTTCATCCCGATCAGCCAGTCGGACCAGGCGCGACACTCGGCAGCCTGGCCCAACGATTCCTTCTCCTCGCCGGGCAGCAGCTCGTCGAGGCCCGTGCGGATCGCCGCCGGGGTCATCGACTGGAGCCAGAGGCGCTTCACCGGCTTCTCGTTGGCGAGGTACTGCACGACCTCGCGGAAGATCAGCTCGCCCTCGCGTCCGGCGTCGCAGGCGTTGACGACGGTGTCCACGTCCTTCCGAGCCAGGAGCTTCTTGATGGTGCGGATGCGATCGCTCTGGCCGGACTTGGGCTTCAGCGAGAACTGCTCGGGGATCATGGGCAGCACGTCCAGGATCCAGGCCTTCCACTCCGGGTTCACCTCCTCCGGAGCGGGAAGCTCGAAGAGATGGCCGACGGCGAAGGTCACCACGTGGTCGTCGCCCTCGAACCAGGCGCCGTCCTCGTGCGCCTGGAGTCCACCGAGGGCCTGCGCGATGTCGCGCGCGACGCTCGGCTTCTCGGTGATGACCAGGGACTTGCCCACGACTCCCCCCAACGAACCCGGCTCGCTTCGCCTCCCGCGGGGAGGTGCCGCTCGCCGAGGGCCTCTCCCTACCGCACCCGTTCCGGGCGAGCAAGGCGACGCATCCGGGGGGTGGGATGCCGGCCACACGCGCCCGTCCCCCAATCTCGGGACACGGGCCGGAAACTTGAGCGAAGGCGCCCGATCCCCGAGGGGCCGCCGCTGTCCCGGCCGTCTCCGGTGTTGCGGGGGCCGGGGAGGCGGGGCACGCTGCGCCGCGCCACGCTGCACCGCGCCGCCGGGAGGAGTCCCGGGTGCGCCCGTAGAGCGGGAGGAGCCCCCATTGAGCGACGCCCAACCCATTACCGGACTGCGGTCGGGGGACCTGCCGCGCCACGTCTTCCTGTGTGGGGATCCGGCCCGGGTGGACCGCATCTCCCGGGACTGGCAGGACGCTCGCACGGTGTGCTCCGTACGCGAGTACCGCATCGTGAGCGGCCGGCACGAGGGCGTGCCGCTGGCCGCGGCCTCCACCGGAATCGGCGCCCCCAGCACGGCGATCCTGCTCGAGGAGCTGATCAAGACGGGCTCCGAGGTGTTCCTGCGCATCGGCAACAGCGGCGGGCTGGCGCCGGGCGTGGCGCCCGGCGACCTGGTGATCAGCACGGGGAGCGTGCGCGACGACGGCACCACGCGGAGCTACGTCGCGCCCGAGTACCCGGCGCTGGCCGACTGGAGGCTCGTCGCGGCCCTGGTGGGAGCGGCCGAGCGGAGCGGAGCGCGCTTCCACGCGGGCATCACCTGGTCCCTCGACGCCTTCTACGCGCGCAACGCCGTGCTCGAGACCGACGGCTCGATCGGCCCGATGAGCGTGGGCGACTTCCGGCCGCCCGGGCTGGCGGAGCGCATCGAGGCCATGCGCGACGCGCGCGTGCTGAACTGCGAGATGGAGAGCGGTGCCCTCCACACCCTGGGCTCGCTCTTCGGCGTGCGCACGGGCACCATCTGCGTGGTGTCGGACCTGGCCCCCTGGCCCGGCCCGGCCGCGATCGATCTGGACCGCAACATGGACGAGTGCATTGCCGTGGCCAGCGAGGCCATGCTCGAGGTGGTGAAGAATGGCTGACACGATCTTCGGGCGTATCGCCCGTGGCGAGGCGGCGGCGGATCTGGTCTACGAGGACGACCAGGCGGTCGCCTTCCGGGACCTGAACCCGCAGGCGCCGGTCCACATCCTGGTGATCCCCCGCAAGCCCATCGCGCGCCTCTCCGAGGCCGCCGCCGACGACGAGGCGCTGCTCGGGCACCTCTTTCGGGTCGCCACCCGGGTGGCGCAGGACGCGGACCTGTCGGACTGGCGCGTGGTGGTGAACGACGGGGCCGGCGCGGGCCAGTCGGTCTTCCACCTGCACGTGCACGTGATCGGCGGCCGCCCGCTCTCGTGGCCGCCGGGCTGAGCCCACCCCGGGCCACGCGCTCTCGTGGCCGCCGGGCTGAGCCCACCCCGAGCCACGCGCTCTCGTGGCCGCCGGGCTGAGCCCCCGCTAGGGAAGCAGCGCCACCGGCGCGGGCATGATGTTCCAGGTGAAGGCCGCGCCGGGCACCTTCTTCATCACGCCGCCGACATCGAACTTGCGCTCGTAGATCGTCTCCCGATCGAAGGCGGTTCCGTTCCAGGTGTAGCGGCGCACCTCTCCGTGGTCGTCGCTCGCCACGTAGAGCTCGTCCTTCCCGTCGCCATCGAGGTCGGTCAGGATCGAGGCGTGCTCGAAGCCGCCCGAGTCGCGGTCGATGCTCGTCTTGGTCCAGGCGGCATTCGGGTCGGCGCCCGGGCGGAGCAGCCAGAGGCCGCTCTTGAAGGCGGCCGCCACCATCTCCTTCTTGCCGTCGCCGTCCACGTCGCCGGCGGTCAGGAAACGGGTGAGCCGCTCGCCGTCGATGGTCGCCACGACCGCCCCGCCCGTGGGATCGGTTCCCGCCTCGTAGCGGCGGATCTCGACCGGGTGGAGCAGGCGCGCGTCGCGGCCCTTGCCCTGGGTCTCGCCCTCGACCGCGACGTAGAGCTCGTCGGTGCCGTCGCCGTCCACGTCGTCCACCAGGATCTCCTTGGCGTGGCGCGAGCCCAGATCCGCGGCCACCGCCCGCCCCTCGCCCTTCGCGGGCACATAGCGGGTGACCTTGCCCGGCTGTGGCGTGCCGTCCAGCCGGTTCGGCTCGCTCGGCGTGGCGTACACCTCCAGGACGCCGTCCGAATCGACGTCCCCGATCTCGATCTCGTGGACGAAGGTGTCCTTCTCGGCGTCGATCTCCTTCACGTCCCAGCCGCCACCCTCGGCGGGGCGCACGGTCGCCACCACGCCCTGGTCGTGGGTGGCGACGGCCAGGGTGGGCACGCCGTCACCGTAGAGGTCGGCCACCTCGGCGTCGCGCATGCGGCTCCACTTGCCGCCGAAGTCCTGCTGCCAGAGCACCTGCGGCGGCGCGCCGCCGGGGCGACGCAGCTTGAGGACCGCCTTGGTGCCTCCCAGGGTCAGCACGCCCGCCTCGCCGGAGCGCGGCTCGTAGACCATCGCCTTGTGGAAGACGTTGCTGTCGGGGTCGTCCATGGTGTTCACCGACCAGACCCCGTCCTTCTGGGTCAGGATCTCCATGCGCGCGGCGCCCGGCTTGGGGACGACCTTGCCCGCCGGCGTCACCTCGAAGGGCGAGAGCGACAGCAGCAGGGCGTTGTCCAACGTCGGCCCCGACGGGGCGGGCGGTGCGGCCGGCTCGGGCGGCGCGCTCTCGCCTCCGCAGGCGAGCGCGAAGGCGGCGAGAAGAACGGCGGGAATACGCGGCATGGAGATCCTCCGAGGATGGCACGGCGAACGAGGTTGTTTAGCAATCCCGGTGGGTTCGCGCAGGCCGAGGGTCCCGGGCGACGCGTGGCTGTGGTACCCACGGACCGTGGGAAGCGAACCGCTGCGACCGCCCCGCGGAACCCGGGACTTCTACCCGGAGGACATGCGCCGGCGCAGCTGGCTCTTCGACCGCTTCCGGGCCGTCTCGCGAGGCTTCGCCTTCGAGGAGGTGGACGCCCCCATCGTCGAGCACGCCGAGCTCTTCATCCGCAAGGCGGGCGAGGAGATCATCGACCAGCTCTACCACTTCACCCTCCACGAGCGGGAGCTGGCCCTGCGCGGGGAGATCACGCCCTCGATCGCGCGCATGGTGATCGCCCGCGCCGGTGGCCTCAAGCTCCCCCTGCGCTGGTTCTGCATCGGCCAGAACTGGCGCTACGAGCGCATGACCCGCGGCCGCACGCGGGAGCACTACCAGTGGAACGCCGAGATCCTGGGCGAGCCCGACGTCACCGCGGAGGCCGAGCTGATCGCTGCGCTGTGCGCACTCTGGGACGCGCTGGGCCTGCCCCGCGACGCGGTGGCCCTGCGCGTCAACAGCCGTGCCCTCCTCGAGGAGACCCTGCGCGGGGGCGTCCTGCGCGACCGCCCCGACGCCTTCGCTCCGCTCTGCGTCGTGGTGGACAAGCTCGACAAGATCGGCGCCGAGGCCGTGCTCGATCAGCTGACCGACCCGACCGGCCTGGTGGCGCTTCCCCGCGAGGACGCGCGCTGGGTGGTCGAGACCCTCTCGGTCAAGAGCCTGGACGAGGCCGCGGCCGCCGCCCCCGCGGACTCGCCGGCCCTGGCCTCCCTGCGCCGCCTGTTCGAGCTCCTCGACGCCTACGGAATCGGGGACCGGGCCGTCTTCGACGCCTCGGTCGTGCGCGGCCTGGCCTACTACACGGGGATCGTGTTCGAGGGCTTCGACACCCGCGGCGCGCTGCGCGCGGTGTGCGGCGGCGGGCGCTACGACCGCCTGATCGAGTCGCTGGGCGGACCCGCCATGCCCGCCGTGGGCTTCGGGATGGGCGACGTGGTGATCGGGGAGCTCCTCGCCGACCACGGCCTCCTGCCCGAGCCGCCGCGCGGGGTGGACGACGTGGTGGTGGCGCTGGACGAGCCGCAGCGTGCCGAGGCGATCCGCGTGGCCTCGGCACTGCGGGCGGCGGGACGCTCGGTCGAGCTGACCCTCGGGCGCGCCCGCCTCAAGCGCGTGTTCGCCCACGCCGATCGCATCGGCGCCACCCGCATCGTCCTGATCGGAGAGGACGAAGCGGCGCGGGGCGTCGCTCGGATCCGGGATCTCGCCAGCGGCGAAGAGCGCGACGAGAAAATCCGCTAACACTCCGCTTCGATCTCCCCAAACCCCGCGGGACGGGGTATAAGAACGGCGTTTGATCGCTGCGGAGGCGGGGCCGGGAACGGATGCGCGGTTGGACGATTCGCGACAGCCTCGATCTCTACAACGTCACCCAGTGGGGTGACGGCCACTTCTCGATCAACGGAGAGGGCAACGTCGAGGTGCAGCCCCGCGGAGCCGGCGGGAGCCCGATCGACCTGCTCGAGCTGGTGAAGGACCTGGAGCGGCGCGGGCTGCGCACCCCGCTCCTGATCCGCTTCTCCGACATCCTGGCCAGCCGTGTGCAGGCCCTGGCCGATGCCTTCCGGACCGCGGCGGACGAGTACGGCTACCGCGGCACCTATCGCGGCGTCTACCCGATCAAGGTCAACCAGCAGCGCCACGTCGTGGAGGAGGTGGTGCAGCACGGCGCGGACGCGGGCGTCGGCCTCGAGGCCGGCAGCAAGCCGGAGCTCCTGGTCGCGCTGGCGCTCCTCGATACCCCCGGCGCGCTGATCGTCTGCAACGGCTACAAGGATCGGGCCTACGTGGAGACGGCCCTCCTGGCCCAGCGGCTGGGCCGGCGGCCCATCATCGTGGTCGACCGCTTCCGCGAGATCGACCTCATCCTGAAGACCGCGCGCGAGCTCGGGATCCGGCCGCATCTCGGCGTGCGCGCGCGCCTCACCACGAAGGGCGCCGGGAAATGGGTGGAGTCGACCGGCGACCGCTCCAAGTTCGGGCTCACCGCGGTCGAGATGGTCGATGCCGTGGAGCGGCTGCGCTCCGAGGACATGCTGGACTGCCTCGAGCTCCTGCACTTCCACATCGGCTCCCAGATCACGGCGATCCGCGCCCACAAGGACGCGCTGCGCGAGGCGGGCCGGATCTACGCCGGTCTCTGGGAGCTGGGAGCCCGACCCTCGCTCGTCGATGTCGGCGGCGGGCTGGGCGTGGACTACGACGGCTCACAGACCAACTTCCACTCGTCCATGAACTACAGCATCCAGGAGTACGCCAACGACGTGGTGGCGGCGCTCCAGGAGGCGGCGGACGAGGGCGGGATCCCCCACCCGGACATCGTGACCGAGAGCGGGCGGGCGATGGTGGCCCACCACTCGGTGCTGGTCTTCGACGTGCTCGGCGTGAACGAGGTGCTGGCGGGACGCCCGCGCGAGGAGTCCACCGAGGACGACCCCAAGGTCATCCAGGACCTGGCGGAGGTGTGGGACAGCGTCTCGCGCAAGAACGTCCAGGAGTCCTACCACGACGCGCTCCAGCTCAAGGAGGAGGCGTCGCAGCTCTTCTCCCTGGGCTACCTCGACCTGCGCGCCCGGGCTCGGGTGGAGCGGCTCTTCTGGTCGTGCTGCGAGAAGATCCTGAGCATCGTGCGCGAGCTCCCCTGGGTGCCCGAAGACCTGGCCGACCTGGAGAAGGGGCTGGCCGACACCTACTACGGGAACTTCTCGGTGTTCCAGTCGGCGCCCGATCACTGGGCGGTCAAGCAGCTCTTCCCGGTGATGCCGATCCATCGCCTCGACGAGCGGCCCACGCGGCGCGGTGTCTTCGCCGACCTCACCTGCGACAGCGACGGCAAGATCGACCAGTTCATCGACACCCGGGACGTGAAGGACGTGCTCGAGCTGCACGCCTGGACCGGGCAGCCCTACTACATCGGGGTCTTCCTGCTGGGCGCCTACCAGGAGATCCTCGGCGATCTCCACAATCTCTTCGGCGACACCGATGCCGTGCACGTCCACCTGGACGACGGCGGCTACTCGGTCGAGCACCTGGTGGAGGGCGATCAGGTCTCCGACGTGCTCCGCTACGTGCAGTACGACGAGCGCGCTCTGACCGAGAAGGTGCGCCGCACGATCGAGGGAGCGCTGCGCAACGACCAGATCTCCCTGGAGGAGTCGGCGCGCCTGCGCAAGCGCTACGCCGAGAGCCTGCGCGAGCACACCTACCTCTCCCGCGACGACTAGGTCCGCGCCCCGCCATGCGGATCGTCTCGTGGAACGTGAACGGGCTGCGCGCCTGTGCGAGGAAGGGCTTCGCCCGCTGGCTCGAGGAGTCCGGCGCGGACGTGGTGGGAGTCCAGGAGGTTCGCGCGCGCGCGGAGCAGCTGCCGGACGAGGTGCGCGCGCCGGCGGGCTGGCACGCCTCCTTCGTCGAGGCCGAGCGCCCTGGCTACTCGGGGGTGGGCCTCTACTCGCGGCGCGCCCCCGACGCCGTCGCGAGCTCCCTGGGCAAGCCCCGCTTCGACCGCGAGGGTCGTCTCGTCGTGGCGCGCTTCGGACGGCTGGTCGTGGCGAACGCCTACTTCCCGAAGGGGAGCGGCAACGAGCGCGACAACAGCCGCGTTCCCTACAAGCTGGCGTTCTACCGCTCCGTGTTCCGCCACCTCGAACGCCGACGACGCGGCGGCATGCGCGTCGTCCTGATGGGCGACTTCAACACCGCCCACGACGAGATCGACCTGGCGCGGCCGCGCGACAACCGGAAGAACTCGGGCTTCCTGCCCGAGGAGCGCGCGGAGATCGACCGCTGGCTGGCGGCGGGCTGGGTCGACGCCTTCCGACGCTTCCATCGCGACGAGGCGGGCCACTACACCTGGTGGCGGCAGTGGGGCGAGGCACGCCAGAAGAACATCGGCTGGCGCATCGACTACGTGCTGGCCTCGCGGGCGGCCGCCCGCCATCTGCGCGGCGCCTTCATCTGGCCGGAGGTGACCGGCTCCGACCACTGTCCGACGGGGGTGGAGATCGACCCGGCGGTGATGGGCTAGCGCGCCAGGCGGCTCGCGACCCGCGCACCGCTACCGCCCCGAGCGGTACTCCGCGTAGCGCGCCAGCGCCGCCAGGGCGCGGATGGCGCGGTGGGCGCTCGCGTAGCAGATGCGGCCCTCTTCCTTGACGCCCTCAGGCCCCGCGTTGCCGTAGTGGCGGTCGGTGACCGCCAGCTCGGTGCAGGTGAGGATGGGCTTCCCGTGCCGCTCGGAGACCTCGCGCGCGATCTGCGCGTAGCGCCGGTCCTGACGCTCGTGGTACGCCGCGATCCGCTCGAGCCCGTGCTCCGGGTAGAAGGACCCGGACCGGAAGAGCTGGGCCTGCCCCGCCTGGATCCCGATCCCGAGGTGGACGATGGCGTCCACCTCGTCGTGGGCGCAGAGCAGGTCGAGCACGGCCGGCACCGTGTCGCGGGTCTCGCCGCCGGCCAGGTCGATCGGGTTGTTGCGGCTCCAGCGCGCCGGGACCATGCCGTCGATCGCCTCCTTCACGTCGGCGGGCAACGGGATCAGCGCGAGGCCGGCCGCCGCGCAGGCGTCGGCGGCCAGGACGCCCCAGCCCCCCGCCGTGGTGAACACGATGGTGCGGCGGCCGCGCGGCAGCGGCTGGGTGGCGAAGGTGGCGGCCCACTCGAACGCCTCCTCCACCGTCGGGGCGCGCGTGATGCCGAGCTGCCGACAGACGCCGTCGAAGACCCGGTCGTCGCTGGCCAGCGACCCGGTGTGGCTGGCCGCAGCGCGTTGGCCCTCGCTGGCTACTCCGCCCTTCACCAGCACCAGCGGCTTCTCGCGGGTGAGGCGCCGCGCGGCCTCGAGGAAGTGCGCCCCGACTCCCACGCCCTCGAGATAGGTGAGCGCGACCGCGGTGTCGGGATCGGCGCTGAAGTAGTCCAGGTAGTCGGCCAGCCCGGTCTGGGCCGAGTTGCCGGCCGAGATGGCGACACTGACGCCCACCCGGGTCTCCACCGCGTAGTTCAGGAAGGAGGAGACCAGGTTGCCGCTCTGGCTGGCCACCCCGATCCGCCCCGCCGGCGGATACGGCGCCACGATCTGCGCGCACATCGACTCGGCGGTGGAGATCACGCCCTGCCCGTTGGGGCCCGCCAGCACCATGCCCAGGCGGTTCGCCGTCTCCACCAGCTCGCGCTGCAGGACGGCCCCCCCCTCGCCCGCCTCGCCGTAGCCGGCGGACGCGACGAAGGCGGCCCGCACGCCCTTGGCCGCGCAGGCCTCGAGGAGCGGGACGTTCACCTTGTTCGGGGTGCACACGAAGACCAGGTCGGCGGCGCCCTCCGGGACCTCGGACACGTCGCGCAGCGTCGGCCGGCCGAGCACCTCTTCTCCGTCGGGCTTCACCGGGAAGATCTCACCCTTGTAGCCGCAGCGGAGGAGGTTGTGGAAGGTCACGAAGCCGAACTTGCCCGGATGACTCGAAACACCGGCCACGATGATCCCGCGCGGGTGGAAGAGCGGACGGAAGCGCTCGCGGACGGCCTCGGCGTCGAAGTCCGGTCCCGCGCGGCGCGGCCCCTCGTCTCCCAGCTCCACGAGCGCGTCGACGGCGACCGGGCGCCCCCCCGACACGATGAGCGGATTTACGTCCACGCTGACCACGTCGCGGCGCTCGTCGGCGAGTCGCCCCAGGCCGACCAGCACCTCGACCAGCGCGGCGCGATCCACGGGCGGCTCGCCGCGGAACGCGCCCAGCAGCGTCTGGGCGGCCAGGCCGTCGATCATCCGCTCGGCATCCGCCGCCGTGAGCGGGGCCACGGCGAAGACCGCGTCGCCCACCGCCTCGGTCAGGATCCCGCCCAGCCCGAGCAGCACGCAAGGCCCGAACTGGGGATCGCGGGCCACGCCGGCGATCAGCTCGCGAGCCCCACCGACCATCTCGGCCACGAGCAGCGAGACCTCGCCGTCCTCCGGTCGCGCCTCGGCGAGCAGCGCCTGCGCGGCGCGCTGAACCGCTGCGGCGTCGCCCAGCCCGAGCCGTACCAGGCCCCGCTCGGTCTTGTGGGCGATGCGATCGCCCGAGAGCTTGAGCGCCACCGGGAACCCGATCGCCTGCGCGGCGGCCACCGCCCGCTCCGGGTCCGCGACCACCTCCTCACGCGCCAGGGGGATGCCGTATCCGGCGAGAAGCGCCTTCGAGGCGTGTTCGGACAGCGTGCTCAACGAGGGTTCCTTCCTGCCGGGGAGGCGGCTTATCCTAGGCAACGGGGACCGGAGCGGCCAAGCGCTCGGTGGGGGGTGATGCGTGGAAGAACTGCTGACCGCGATGGAGCGGGCGTTCGGCGACTACGTCGTCGCGCCGCTCTCGAAGGTGATCTTCTGGGACGTCGTCTTCTGGAACGACGCGGTCACCGTTCCCATCGTGGTCCTCTGGCTGATCGTCGGCGCGTGCTTCTTCACCCTGCGCTTCCAGTTCATCAACCTGCGCGGCTTCCGCCACGCCGTCGATGTCGTTCGCGGACGCTACTCCTCGGCAGACGACCCGGGCGAGATCTCGCACTTCCAGGCCCTGTCGGCGGCGCTCTCGGCCACCGTGGGCCTCGGCAACATCGCAGGCGTCGGCGTGGCGGTGGGGCTCGGCGGCCCGGGCGCCGTCTTCTGGATGGTCACCGCCGGGTTCCTCGGCATGAGCTCGAAGTTCGCCGAGTGCACCCTGGGGCAGAAGTACCGGCACATCGCGCCCGACGGCAAGGTGTCCGGCGGCCCCATGCACTACCTGCACGACGGCCTCGCCGAGATCGGGCTGCCGCGGGTCGGGACGGTGCTGGCGGCGGTATTCGCCGTGATGTGCATCGGCGGCAGCTTCGGCGCGGGGAACATGTTCCAGGCCAACCAGGCCGCCTCGCAGATGGCCCTCGTCCTTCCCTCGCTCTTCGAGGGACGCAGCGGTGCCACCGTCTTCGGGGCGATCCTCGCCGTCGCGGTCGGCCTGGTCATCATCGGCGGCATCCGCCGCATCGGTCTGGTGGCGTCCGCGCTGGTGCCCTTCATGTGCGGAGCCTACGTCCTGTGCGGAGCCGTGATCCTGCTGGCCCACGCGGGCGACCTGCCGGCGGCGCTGTGGACGATCGTGGAGGGCGCCTTCCGCCCGGACGCAGCGTACGGTGGGTTCATCGGCGTGTTGATCCAGGGCTTTCGCCGCGCCGCCTTCAGCAACGAGGCGGGGGTCGGGTCGGCGCCCATCGCGCACTCGGCCGCCTCCACGACGGAGCCCGTGCGCGAAGGCCTGGTCGCACTCCTGGAGCCCTTCGTGGACACCATCATCGTCTGCGCGATGACCGGGATGGTGATCGTGGTGACCGGCGCGCACGCCGCCCCGGAGGCCGGCGAGGGGATCCAGAAGACGTCCTGGGCTTTCGCCACCGTGTTCCCCTGGTTCCCGATGCTCCTCGCCGTCACCGCGACCCTCTTTGCATTCAGCACGATGATCTCGTGGAGCTACTATGGCGAGCGCTCCTGGAGCTACCTCTTCGGCGAGCAGAGCAGCATCCTGTTCAAGATCGCGTTCCTGGTCTTCGCCTGGTTCGGCGCGGTCTCCGCGCTGGACCAGGTCGTCGAGTTCTCGGACCTGATGCTCCTCGGCATGGCGTTTCCGAACCTCGCGGGGGTGATCCTCCTCACCCCCGAGATCCGCGCCGAGCTCGACTCCTACCTGCGTCGCCTCCGCGCCGGCGAGTTCGACGGGGACTAGGCGACCCGCCGGGGCTTGTCACAGCCGCCCGCGCCTGCGGTACCCTGCCCCCCCTTCGCGGAGGAGAAGTGGTGAAGCTCGACGGACTCGGCGTCTGGACCTGGCTCGACGGAATGCGCGGAGGCGAGGCCGCGGCCTTCGTGAAGCGCCTGGAGGACTGGGGATACTCGGCCCTCTGGGTCCCCGAGGCCCTCGGTCGCGACCCCTTCGCCTTTCTCGGCTATCTGGCGGCGCAGACCGACTCGATCCGACTGTGCACGGGGATCGCGAACATCTACGCGCGCGACCCGGTCTCGATGACCGCAGCCCGCAACACCCTGGCCGAGCTGGCCGAGGGCCGCTTCGTCCTGGGGCTCGGCGTCTCGCACAGCCACCTGGTGGCGCGCGTGCGCGGCCACGAGTACAGCGCGAAGCCCGTCACCACCATGCGGAGCTATCTCGAGGCCATGAACAAGGCCCTCTTCCAGAGCGTGCAGGCCGAGAGCGGCGATGCGCCCGTCGTGCTCGCGGCACTGCGCAAGAACATGCTCGGCCTGGCGGCGAGCGCGGCCCAGGGAGCGCACCCCTACTTCGTTCCGCCGGAGCACACGGCGCGCGCCCGCGAGATCATGGGGCCCGACGCCATTCTCGCGCCGGAGCAGAAGGTGATCCTCTGCACCGATGCCGCGCGGGCGCGCGCGGTCGCGCGCGGCGCCATGAAGATCTACGCCGGGCTTCCCAACTACCAGAACAACCTGAAGTGGCTCGGCTTCGAGGACGACGACTTCGCCGGCGATCTCTCGGACCGCCTGGTGGACGCGATCGTCGCCTGGGGCGACGAGGACGCGATCCGCGCGCGCATCCAGGCACACTACGACGCTGGCGCCGACCACGTCGCCATCCAGCCGATCGATCCGAACGCAGGGGGCGCACCGGTTCCCCACGCCGAGGCCCTGGAGCTGCTCGCGCCCTCTCGGAGCTGATCCGTGGCCGAGCCCGTGATCGTGGTCTCGGGCCTGCCGCGCTCGGGGACCTCCCTGGCCATGCGCATGCTGGAGGCCGCGGGGATCGAGATCCTCCGTGACGACGTCCGAGCTCCCGATGCGGACAACCCGCACGGCTACTACGAGTACGATCCGGTCCGCGCGACGAAGCGCGACGCCTCCTGGGTGGACCAGGCCGCCGGCAAGGCGGTCAAGGTGATCCACGCCTTTCTGGGCGACCTCCCCGGGCACCACCGCTACCGCGTGATCGCCATGGAGCGCCCGATCGCCCAGGTGCTCGCCAGCCAGCGCGCCATGCTCGCGCGTCGGGGCGCGGACGAGGCGGCGGACGACGCGGCACTCGAACGCGCCTTGCGCCGCGACCGGACCCGGGCCCTTCGCGAAGCCGAGCGCAACCCCCGATTCGAGGTGCTGCGCGTCGACTATCCCGCCCTGGTGGCGGACCCCGCTCCCCACGCGGCGGCGATCGCGGCCTTCGTCGGGCGACCGGAGGCTGCTGCGACCATGGCGCGCGTCGTCGAGCCCGCACTGCACCGACAGCACGGCTGAAGGGTATGCTCGCGTGATGGCGGACGCGGGACGACGGAAGTTCTGGGGCTGGGGGATCGAGGGCGCCGGACCGAACCCGGACCAGGTGGCGGGGATCGGCCGGACCCTCGCGGGACGCTTCGAGCGCGAGCTGCCCGAGCCGCTCGCCCCGCCCACGATCGGCGAGATCGAGCTGCGCGCACCGCGCCTCGAGCCGCCCGCTGCGCTGGCCCCGATCTTCAGCGCCGACCCCGAGGTCCGCGCCGGCCACACCTACGGCAAGGCGTACCGGGACGTCGTGCGCGGCCTGCGCCGCGACTTCGCGCCCGCGCCGGACCAGGTGGCGTTCCCGCGCGACGAGGACGAGGTGCGCGCCGTACTCGACTGGTGCGGCGACGCCGGCGCCGCGCTGATCCCGTACGGTGGCGGCTCGAGCGTGTGCGGCGGCACCGAGGCACGCCTGGGCGACGCCTACGCCGGGGCGATCTCCCTCGATCTCGGCCGCCTCGACCGGGTGCTCGAGATCGACCGCACCTCGCGCGCGGCGCGCATCCAGGCCGGCGTCCTGGGGCCCGCCCTCGAGGGCCAGCTGCGCCCGGAAGGCCTCACCCTGCGCCACTTCCCGCAGTCGTTCGAGTTCTCGACCCTGGGCGGCTGGATCGCGACCCGCTCGGGCGGACACTTCGCCACGCTCTACACGCACATCGACGATTTCGTCGAGGCCCTTCGCGTAGTGACGCCGACGGGTGTCATCGAGACTCGGCGACTGCCGGGCTCGGGCGCCGGGCCCAGCCCCGACCGCATGTTCGTGGGGTCCGAAGGCATCCTGGGCATCATCACCGAGGCGTGGATGCGGCTCCAGGATCGCCCCAGCCGGCGCGCGTCGGCCTCGGTGGGCTTCCCGGGCGACGACGGCTTCCTGCGCGGTGCCGAAGTGGTGCGGCGGATCTCCCAGGCGGGCCTCTTCCCGGCCAACTGCCGCCTGCTCGACCCGTTGGAGGCGGCCAACTCGGGCGCCGGCGACGGCGGAACCGCCGTGCTCATCCTGGGCTTCGAGTCGGCGGACCACGATCTGGGGGGCTGGATGGAGCGCGCCCTCGAGATCGCCCGCGACGGCGGCGGCGCCGTCCCCGACGACGCCGGTCGCACACGCAGCGACTCCGGCGCCGGCCGCGAGGGCGCGGCGGGCGCGTGGCGCAGCGCCTTCCTCAACATGCCCTACCTGCGCGATGCGCTGGCCCAGCTCTCGGTGATCACCGAGACCTTCGAGACCGCGATCCCCTGGGACGCCTTTCCCGAGTTCGACGCCGGCGTGCGCGCCCGGGTGGGCGACGCCGCCCGCCGCATCTGCGGCGCGGGCGCCCTCTCCTGTCGCTTCACCCACGTCTACCCCGACGGTCCCGCTCCCTACTACAGCGTGATGGCACCCGGTGCCCGGGGCGGCGAGCTGGAGCAGTGGGACGAGATCAAGGCCGCCGCCATGGAGGCGGTCGTGGCGCTCGGGGGCACCGTCACCCATCACCACGCCGTGGGCCGCGACCACCGGCCCGGCTACGACCAGCAGCGCCCCGCCCGCTTCGCCGCCGCCCTGCGCGCCGCCAAGAAGGAGCTCGACCCCCAGGCCCTCCTCAACCCCGGTGTCCTCCTCGACCCCTGAACGCGGCCGGAGCGGGCGCTAGGCTCCTGCCCCCATGGCGCGCATCAACGAGAACTACCAGAAGCTCCAGGCCGGCTACCTCTTTCCCGAGATCGGACGCAGGGTGGCGGCCTTCGCCGCGGCCCATGCGGGGGCCGAGATCATCCGGCTCGGGATCGGCGACGTGACCCTCCCCCTGGCTCCCGCCGTGGTGGAGGCGCTGCGCGCCGCCGCCGACGAGATGGGCACCGAGGAGGGCTTCCGCGGCTACGGTCCCGAGCGCGGCGGCTACGGCTTCCTGGTCGAAGCCGTGCGCGAGCACGACTATCGCACGCGCGGCGTCGAGGTGGCCGACGACGAGCTCTTCTTCTCCGACGGCAGCAAGCAGGATTCCGGCAACTTCCAGGAGATCTTCGACGCGAGCTGCCGCATCGCCGTCACCGACCCGGTCTACCCCGTCTACGTGGACACGAACGTGATGGCGGGCCGCACCGGCGAGGCGCGCGACGACGGCTACTACGACGGGATCGTCTATCTGCCGGCCACCGAGGAGAACGGATTCACGCCGGACCCGCCGGACCGGGCAGTGGATCTGGTCTACCTGTGCTCGCCGAACAACCCGACCGGGGCCGTCGCGAGCCGCGAGAACCTCGAGCGCTGGGTCGCCTGGGCGCGCGAGTGCGGCGCCGTGATCGTATTCGACGCCGCCTACGACGCCTTCATCAGCGACCCCGACCTGCCGCGCTCGATCTTCGAGATCGACGGCGCGCGCGAGTGCGCCGTCGAGATGAGGAGCTTCTCCAAGCGGGCGGGCTTCACCGGCGTGCGCTGCGCCTACACCGTGGTTCCCCACGAGGCGTGCGGGACCACCGCCTCCGGCGAACGCGTGCCCCTGAACGGCCTGTGGGCGCGACGCCAGGCGACCAAGTTCAACTCGGTTCCCTATCCGATCCAGCGCGCCGCGGCGGCCGTCTTCTCCGCCGACGGGCGCAAGCAGACCCACGAGCAGGTCGCCTACTACCTCGAGAACGCCCGAGTGCTCCGCGAGGGCCTGGGCGCGGCCGGCTTCACCCTCTTCGGAGGCGTCCACGCACCCTATATCTGGATGCGAACCCCCGAGGGGATGGGCTCCTGGGACTGCTTCGACCGCCTCCTGGAGCGGGCCCACGTGGTCGCCACCCCGGGCGCCGGCTTCGGTCCCGCCGGCGAGGGCTACATCCGCATCTCGGCCTTCAACTCGCGCCAGAAGGTGGAGCGCGCGGTCGAGCTCATCCGGGAGGCCTTCGCAGCCTCCTAGTCCTCCGCGCGCGGGCCTCTCGAGCCCCTTTCTGCATCAGTTCTGCGGCTGTCGGCCGATAAGCCTTCGGACGGATTCCCGCGTCCGGACGCCTCCAGTGCACGCCGGTGCGCGACCCGTGTCAGAGGAGACGTCCGATCATGCGCCGACTTCGGATCGCGTCCTGTGTCCCGCTGGTCCCCGTCGCACTCGGTCTCGCGCTGGGCTGCGCCTCGTCGCAGCCCCTGGAAGAGCGGCTGCGCGATGCGCGGCTGGCGGGCGACACCGGGCGGACGATCGAGATCCTGGAGGGCGCCCTCGGCGAGATCGAGCCCGGCCACACGAACGACAGCGCGCGGCGCATCGCCGTCCTGGATCGGCTGGCGCGCGCCCACGAGGAGGAGGAGCGCTACGGCGAGGCCGAGCCCCTCTACCGGGAATCCCTCGACCTGCGCCTCGCCGTCTACGGCGAGATCGACGTCAACACGGCCGACGGTCTCAACAACCTCGGGGCGATCCACCACAAGCTCGGCCGCTACGCAGAGGCGCAGATCGAGTACGAGCGGGCCCTCCAGACCTACAGCGAGGCCGTGGGCGAGGACTCGCTGGCGTCCACCACCACTCTCGCCAACCTGGGCATGCTCGATCGGCTGATGGAGCGCGACGCGCTGGCCCGGGAGCGCGTGGCACGGGCGCTGGCCATCCGCGAGCTCGAGCTCGAGGAGGACGATCCGGGCCTCGCGGTCACCCAGAACCTGATGGGCCTCGTACTGGCCGACGAAGGGCGCCTGGACGAGGCCGAGGTGCTGCTCGAGCGCGCGCTCTCGATCCGGAGCACGGTGCTGGGTCCGGCCCACGCGGACACCGCCGCCACCCTGAACGACCTGGGCGTGGTGGCGATGCGAAGCGAGGACTTCGACACGGCGGAGAAGCACCTGGACCGGGCGCGCGCGATCCGCGAGGAGGTTCTCGGGCTGGAGCACACGCGGACCGCCTCCACCTGGCGGGACCTCGCCCACCTCTACACGGCGCAGTGGCGCTACGGTCAGGCGGCGGAGCTCCTGGAGCGGGCCGTGCTGGTGCAGATCGAGGTGCTCGGACCGACGCACCCCGAGGTCGGGAGCACGCTCCAGTCGCTCGGAGAGCTGCACATCGCGCGTCAGCAGTACGCCCAGGCGGAGCCGCCCCTGCGCCGCGCGCTGCCGATCGCGGCGGACACCTACGGGCTCTCCCACCCGGCCACGGCCACCGTGCTGGCGCACCTGGGCGTCGCGCTGGCAGGGACCGGCCAGCTGGTCGAGGCGGAGAAGACCTACGAGCGCGCCATCCAGGCCCACAGCAAGGGCGGTGACGGCGACAGCCTGGACGTCGCGCGCCTGCTCGAGAACCTCGGCTCGATCCAGCTGAACGAGGGCCGCCGCGACGAGGCCCGCGAGCTCTTCGAGCGCGCGCTCGAGATCCAGGTGGCCGAGCTGGGCGAGGATTCGGGGGAGCTGGCCGGCGCCACCCTGGTGCTGGCGCGAATGGCCGCCGACGAGGGGCGCCTGGACGAAGCCGAGACCCTCGCGAAGCGGGGCCTGCGTCTGGCGCAGAGCGGCCTGGGCGAGAGCCATCCGATGACCGCGGAAGCCCTGGCCACCCTGGCCCAGGTCTACGTGGACCAGGGCCGCACGGCCGACGCGGAGCCCCTCCTCACCCGCTGGCTCGCGCTGCGCGAGGAAGGCCTGGGCAAGGGCCACCCCGATCTCGTCTGGGGACTCACCGTGCTCTCGCGCCAGGCACTCGAGAGCGGCCGCCCCGACGAGGCGGCGAGGCTCGCCGACCGCGCCACCGCCATCCTCGAGGCGGTGCCCGAGCCGGACGCGCCCGCCCTGGCGACGACCCTGCTCCTCGCCGGGAGCGGCCACGGGCTGGCCGGCCGCGACGACGAGGCGACCGATCGCTACGAACGCGCCCTGGCGCTGGGCGATGCCCTCGAGGCCGACGCGCGCATCGCGACCGTGATGCAGATCGCGGCCAGCCACGAATCGCGCGGCGACAGCGCCGGCGCGAAGCGCGAGCTGGAGCGGGCCCTGCGCCTGCTCGAAGCCGAGGGGAGCGCGAACGACCCCCGCGTGGCGCGCGTCAAGTTCCGCCTCGCCCAGCTGGCGGGCCGTGAGGGCCACAGCGCCGAGTCCCTGGCGCTCTACGAGCAGGTCGTGGTGGCCTACGACGCCGCCGGGCCGTCCGCCGATCCCGAGCTCGCCCTCTCGCGGGCCAACCTGGCCAGCGCGCGCGCCCAGGCCGGCGATCTCCTGGGCGCTGCCGAGCTCTACTCGGAGGCCGTGCCGGCGATGCACGCACGACTCGGCCACGACGACCGGCGCGTGCGCCGCGCCGCCGCCAACTGGGCCGCCTGCCACGACCAGCTTGGCCGCATCGAGCACGCGGAGGGGCACAACCGGGAGGCCGCCGAGCACTACCGCCGTTCCGTGGCCGTGCGAGAGCAGTGGGGCGACCCGTCGGATCCCCAGCTCGCGGTCACCCTGCACAGCCTGGGCGTCCTCAACCACACCCAGCAGAACTTCCCCGACGCCGAGGCCGCCTATCGCCGCGCCCTCGAGATCGTGGGTGACGACGATCCGCACGCGGGTCGCCTGCTGCACGACCTGGGCCTGGTCTACGCGACCCAGGGCGAGTTCGAGACCGCCGAGCCGGTCTTCCGGCAGTCCGTGGCCGTGCTCGAGAGGCACCTGGGTGCCGACGACCCGGTCGTGAAGCGCGCGCGCGACGACCTGCACCAGGTCACCCGCGTGCTCGCCGACATGCAGGCCGGGCCGCCCGCCGCAGGCGACGTCTCCGCCCCCTAGGCCCGACTCCGCTAGCGCGTCAGCTTCTTGAACTTGATGCGGTGGGGCTGGTCCGCGTCGGCGCCGAGGCGGCGCCGGCGATCGGCCTCGTACTCCTCGTAGTTGCCCTCGAACCACTCCACGTGGCTGTCGCCCTCGAAGGCGAGGATGTGGGTGGCGATGCGATCGAGGAACCAGCGGTCGTGGGAGATCACCACGGCGCAGCCCGAGAAGCCGAGCAGGGCCTCCTCGAGGGCGCGCAGGGTGTCCACGTCCAGGTCGTTGCTGGGCTCGTCGAGCAGCAGCACGTTGCCACCGCTGCGCAGGAGCTTGGCCAGGTGCACCCGGTTCCGCTCTCCGCCGGAGAGCTTGCCCACCGGCTTCTGCTGGTCGCTGCCGCGGAATCCGAACGAGGACACGTAGGCCCGGGACATGATCTCCCTCGAGCCCACCTTGATGCGATCCTGGCCGTCGCTGATCTCCTCCCAGACCGAGCGTTCCGGGTCCAGGGCGTCGCGGGTCTGGTCCACGTAGGCGAGCTTCACGGTGTCGCCCGCGTGGATGCTCCCGGAGTCGGGCTTCTCCTCGCCGACGAGCATCCGGAACAGGGTGGTCTTGCCCGCGCCGTTGGCGCCGATGACCCCCACGATGCCGCCGGGCGGCAGCGAGAACGACAGGTCGTCGATCAGCAGACGATCGTCGTAGGCCTTGCTGAGTCCGTCTGCCTCGATGGCCACGTCGCCCAGGCGCGGCCCGGGCGGGATCGCGATCTCCACGGTCTCGGGGGCGCGCTGTGCCTCCTCCGAGACCAGCTCCTCGTAGCGCCGGATGCGCGCCTTGTTCTTCTGGTGGCGGGCGCGCGGCGTCATGCGCACCCACTCGAGCTCGCGCTCCAGGGTGCGACTGCGGGCGCTGGCCTGCTTCTCCTCCACCTCGAGACGCTTGCGCTTCTGCTCGAGCCAGGACGAGTAGTTGCCCTGCCAGGGGATGCCGCGACCGCGGTCCAGCTCGAGAATCCAGCCGGCGGCGTTGTCCAGGAAGTAGCGGTCGTGGGTGATGGCCACGACGGTACCCGCGTACTCCTGCAGGAAGCGCTCGAGCCAGGCCACCGACTCGGCGTCCAGGTGGTTGGTGGGCTCGTCGAGCAGGAGCATGTCCGGCTTCTGGAGGAGCAGGCGGCAGAGCGCGACGCGGCGCACCTCGCCGCCCGAGAGCCGGGTCACGTCGGCGTCGGCCGGCGGGCAGCGCAGGGCGTCCATGGCCACTTCGAGCGTGCGATCCAGCTCCCAGGCACCGGCTGCGTCGATCTGGTCCTGGAGCCTGCCCTGCTCCTCGAGGAGCGCGTTCATGGCGTCGTCGTCCATCGGCTCGGCGAACTTCGCCGATACCTCCTCGAACTTCTGGAGCAGGGCGCGGGTCTCCGCCACGCCCTCCTCGACGTTGCCGAGCACGTCCTTCTCGGGATCCAGGGTGGGCTCCTGGGGCAGGTAGCCGACTCGGATGCCGGGCTCGGGCCGCGCCTCGCCCAGGAAGTCGGAATCCTCACCGGCCATGATGCGCAGGAGCGAGCTCTTGCCCGCGCCGTTGGGACCGAGGACGCCGATCTTGGCGCCCGGCAGGAACGCCAGGGTGATCCCTTCGAGGATCACCCGGTCGCCCGAGACGACCTTCTTGAGGTCCTGCATGGTGTACACGAACTCGGGCACGTGGATCTCCGCGGCTGGATGGGTCCGGGATCGTAGCGGCTGGCTGGAGGCTCGCCCTGCCGCGCCCCTGCGCTCAGCGGGAGATCCGGTGCCAGGCGCGGCTGCTGCCACCCGGCCGCCAGCCGTGATACGGGTGACGCGCGAGGAGGGTGCGATCCCGGAAGGCGAAGATCGAGAGCGCCCCGGCCGCGAAGCCTCCCACGTGCGCCCAGAACGCGACCCCGCCGCCCTCCGCGGAGAGCGAGCCCACGCCTCCCAGGATCTGCAGCACGAACCAATAGCCGAGCATGAAGTAGGCGGGCACGGCGACCGTCGTGATGAAGAAGCCGAAGAAGAGCAGCATGTGCACATTGACGCGGGGGTAGAGGACGACGTACGCCCCCATCACACCACCGATCGCGCCGGAGGCACCCACCATCGGCACCGCCGAGTCGGGGTTGAAGCCCACCTGCAGCGCGGAAGCCGCCAGCCCGCAGAGGAGGTAGAAGACCGCGAAACGCACGTGGCCCATCGAGTCCTCGACGTTGTTCCCGAAGATCCAGAGGAACCACATGTTGGAGATGATGTGGAGCCAGCCACCGTGCAGGAACATGGAGGTCAGCGCGGTGTGCCAGGGCCGCGACTCGCCGATCGTGCAGGAGAGCGTCGGCGTGAGAGGAAAGGAGGTCCCGGGCTCGACGGTGCCGAGCACCTCGCCGGGAATGAGGCCCAGCTCACACACCGACGCGGCCAGCGCCGGGTTGGCGCCGAGACCCTGCACCAGCACCCAGGCGGCCACGTTCAGCCCGATGATCGCGAAGGTGACCACCGGCTTCAGGAAGTGGGGATTGTCGTCGCGGATGGGGAACACGGACGCAGCTTAGACGCGCCACACCGGGTCGGCTATTCGAGGCGAACCGCCGTCCGGCGCGCTACTCGAGGCGCCAGGCGGACCCCTGTCCGGCGCGCTGCTCCAGGCGCCAGGCGGACCGCCGTCCGGCGCGCTACTCGAGGCGCCAGGCGGACCGCCGTCCGGCGGGCTACTCGAGGCGCCAGGCGAACCTCGCCTCGGCCACGAGGGGCGCGCCGGGCTCGACCCGACGCGGGGCCAGGTTGAGCGCGTCGGGCGGTCCGGTCTGGGGCTCCACACAGACCGCGTGCTCGGGCTCGTCGTAGACCACGAAGTGGTCCACCGAGGACTCGATGCGGAGCGTCAGCGCTCGCGGCCAGCGGAGCTCCGGGGGCGCACTGAAGGCGGTGAAGCAGTCGTCCCAGGGCCCCGGCGGCGGCGGCAGCGTCCCGCCGTCCGGAATGCCCTCCGCGTCGCGCCGGTACATCGTACGCGCCGGGATGCGCAGCTCCACCGCGTCTCCGCGCGCGAGCCGCCGCGGGAACCACGGATGCCAGCCGAGGCTGGCGGGAAAGGGCTCCGCCTCCGCGTGCACCTCGAGGCGCAGGTGGAGCGCGTCGGCGTCCAGCGTCACCACCTGCACCGCGCGGCCCGCGAAGGGCCAGCCCGCTCCGAGGTCGATGGAGAGGCGCCCGCCTCCTTCGTCGCGCCAGGGCCGCGTGAACACCGTGCCGTGGATGGCGTGGGGCGGGAGATTCGTCTCGAGCCGATGCTCGATCCCCGCGAAGCGGAAGCGACCGCGCCGTACCCGGCCCGCGAACGGCGCCATCGGGTAGCAGCCCCAGCGCATCGGATCGTCGCCGCGCGGCAGCAGCAGCTCGAGGTCGCGCACGCGCAGCGATCCGAGACGGCCACCGTCCTCCGGTAGCAGCCGCGCGCGAACCTCGCCGGCCTCGAGCTCCACGGCCATCGGCGGAGCCTAACCCCACCCCGTTCCCTGGGCACCCACGCTCACCCACGCGGCGCGAACGAGCGCCTGCCGAGGCCGATGCGGGTATCATCGCAGCTCCCACCCGCAGCCCTGGAGGTGCGATGCCGGACCCGAGCGAGATCGTCCACCGGACCTGCCCCCTCTGCGAGGCCCACTGCGGCATCGCCATCGAGGTCGACCGCGACTCCGGGACCGTGCTCACCGTGCGCGGTGACGAGCAGGACTCCTTCAGCCGCGGCTACCTCTGCCCCAAGGCCTACGGCCTCAAGGGGCTCCACGAGGACCCGGAGCGGCTGCGCCGCCCGCTGCGTCGGCGCGGCACGGACTTCGAGGAGATCTCCTGGGAGGAGGCCTTCGCCGAGGCAGCAGACCGGCTGCGCGAGATCCGCGAGAGGCACGCTGCGGATGCGATCGCCACCTACCTGGGAAACCCCAACGCCCACGATCTCGGCGCCATCCTGTACGGGGCTACGTTCCAGAAGGCACTGGGCACCCGCTGGCGCTTCTCGGCCACGAGCGTGGACCAGCTTCCCAAGATGGTCGCGTCCAGCCAGCTCTTCGGGGCGCCCGGGCGCTTCGCGGTTCCGGACGTGGATCGCACCGACTACTTCCTGGTTCTGGGCGCCAACCCCGTCGTCTCCAACGGCAGCCTGATGACCGCGCCGGACATGCCGGGACGCCTGCGCGCCCTGCGCGAGCGGGGCGGGCACCTGGTGGTCGTGGACCCGCGGCGGAGCGAGACGGCGGCCATCGCGGACCGCCACCTGTTCATCCGGCCCGGCACCGACGCCTTCTTCCTCTTCTCGCTGGTCCAGGTGCTCTTCGCGGAGGATGGCATCTCCCTGGGTCCGCTCGAGGAGCGGACCGACGGCGTGGACGAGCTGCGTGCGCTGGCGCGCGACTTCACGCCGGAGGCCACCGCGGCCGCTACGGGCATCGCGCCCGACGCCGTGCGGGAGATCGCCCGCGAGCTGGCTGCGGCCGAGCGCGCCGCCGTCTACGGGCGCATCGGGACCTGCACCCAGCGCTTCGGCACACTCGCGAGCTGGCTGGTCGACGTGCTCAACGCGTTGACGGGGAACCTGGACTCCGAAGGCGGCGTCTGCTTCCCGCGCGGCGCTGCGACGCCGGCCGACGACACCCCGCGCAAGACCGGGACCTTCCCGTTCGGACGCTGGCGCTCGCGTGTGCGCGGCCTGCCCGAGTTCGCCGGCGAGCTTCCCGTCGCCTGCCTGGCCGAGGAGATCGACACGCCGGGTGCAGACGGCGAGCGGGTTCGCGCTCTGGTGACCGTCTCGGGCAACCCGGTGCTCTCGACGCCCAACGGCGCGCGCCTCGCCCGAGCCCTGGGGCGCCTCGAGTTCATGGTGTCGATCGATCTCTATCTGAACGAGACCTCGCGCCTCGCCGACCTGGTGCTCCCATCCACGGGCCACCTCGAGCACAGCAACTACGACCTCGTCTTCGACGGCGTATCGGTGCGCAACAAGGCGCACTGGTCGCCCCAGGTCTTCGCGCCCGCTCCGGACTCGCGCCACCAGTGGGAGATCCTGGCGGAGCTGGCCGGGCGCGTGAACGGCGCCAGTGCCGATGACATCCACGACCTCATGATCGGCGGCATCGCGCGGGCCACCGGCCTCGAGCCAGACACCGCACGCGAGCGCGGCCCGGAGCAGATCCTGGACCTGATGCTGCGCGGCGGACCCTACCGGCTCTCCCTCGAGAAGCTCGAGGCCGAGCCCCACGGGATCGACCTGGGACCGCTCGAGCCGGGGCGCCTGCCGCGCATCCTCGCGACCGCGTCCGGCCGGGTGGAGCTGGCTCCGGCACTCATCACCGCGGACGTTCCCCGCCTGCGCGCCGCCCTGGCCGGAGCCTCGGATCCGGAGGGGCTGGTCCTGATCGGACGCCGCAACGTGCGTTCCAACAACTCGTGGATGCACAACGTGCGCGCGCTCCACAAGGGAAGGGACCGCTGCGTCCTGATGATCCATCCGGAGGACGCCGCGCGACTCGATCTCGTCGACGGCGCGCGCGCGAACGTGACGTCCCGCGTAGGAGAGGTGACCGTGCCCGTCTCGGTAACCGCGCGGATGATGCCGGGGGTGGTGAGCCTCCCCCACGGACACGGGCAGGGCGGCGCCGGTGCACGCCAGTCCGAGGCGGCTCGGGTCCCCGGCGTCAACTCGAACCTGCTCAGCGACGAGGCGGACCTGGATGCCCTCTCCGGCAACGCGGTCCTGAACGGGATCCCCGTGCGCGTGGTCCCCGCCGCCCCGGTCTGATCCCGGGCCGCCGCCCCGGTCTGATCCCGGGCCGGCGCCCCGGTCTGATCCCGGACCGCCGGCCTAGGCGGGGGCCGGGATGTCGGCCTCCACCAGCGGGCGCCAGCGCGCGATCTCGGGCCCGTCGTCGATCTCGTCCGGATGGAAGTCGCGCCCGTACCAGCGCAGGTAGTCGCCTCCCCGACCGCGCAGCACGCCAGTGCGGCCGAAGAGCCAGCGCATGCCGTCCATCCACATGCGCGGTCGCAGGAGCAGGCCGTCGACCCAGAGCATGTAGGCCATGCGCAGCCAGGTCTCGAAGGCGAGGCCGAGCGTGGAGCTGATCTGCGCCACCACCCGGCGCGCGTAGCCGCCTCCCGCCAGGCGGTACACGTCGAAGGCGACCGCCTTGTGCTCGGCCTCCTCGAGGGCGTGCCAGCGCCACATCGCGGCCATGCGCGGGTCCGCTTCGTCCACCCACATCTCCGGACGCGTCATGACCTGTCGCGCCAGCAGGGCCGTCAGGTGCTCGAGGGCGGCGGTGTGGGCGAGGGAGTCCAGGGGGAGCCTGCGGTTGGCCCAGGCCATGAACCTCCCCGCCATCCGGTTCATGCGACCGATCGCGGCGTAGCCCTGGTCCAGCAGCATCTGGACGTGCCGCGCGTGGTGGTGGCTGTGCTGCCCCTCCTGCCCCGCGAAGGCACGCATCGCCTCGAGCAGCTCCGGGTCCTCCACCCGCTCCCGGTAGTGCATGACGGCGCGCACGAAGAAGGCCTCGCCGTCCGGAAAGACGCTGGAGAGGGCGTTCATGAAGTGCGTCTTGAAGGGATCGCCGGCCATCCAGTAGCGCGGGATCCCGGAGTCGAGGTCGAAGTCCGGGTGTCGAATCCGGATCAACTCCGTCATCGTCGAGCCTCCAGCCAGACGCTCCCCGCTCGGATGCTAGCGCGACTCCCTACTCCTCCGCTTCCGCGTAGCGCTCGAGGCGCTCGGCGAGGCGGTGGCTGAAGCGCGCGAAGCGCGCGAGCTCGATGCGCGGAAGTCCCTGCCAGACGGTGTCGATGGCACGCTCGCGGCTGGCGCGCAGCCTGTCGAGCACGCGTCGTCCCGAGGCGGTGAGCGAGTAGATGCGCCGGCGTCCGTCCTCCGACGAGACCGCCGAGCGCACGAGACCCCGGTCCTGGAGCTGCCGCAGCAGCCGGGAGACGGCGGCCGGATGCGCATCGAGGCTCTGGGCGAAGAGCGAGGGCATGAAGGTGGCGCTCCCGATCTCCTCGAGAACGCGCCACTCCGCGTCCGACAGTCCCGCTGCGCGTGCGAGCTGCTGGCGGCGCCGCTCGAAGATGTCGGCGAGCCGGCGCAGGGCCGCGATCGCGTCGTAGACCGGCTCGCCCGCCTCCTCACCCATGGAGCCAGGGTACCGCGAAACTTGCCGTTGCCTGATTATTAACATATGTTAACAATATTGCATCCCCCGTGGAGAGGAGCGGTCATGGAGCGCAAGGAGTGCGTGCAGCGGCAGTTCGGCGCCGTCGCGAGTCGCTATGGAGAGAGCTTCGTCCACAAGGGCGGCCCGGACCTGGACGCCCTGGTCGCGGCGGCGCAAGGCCGTGGCGCGGAGCGGGCACTCGACCTCGGCAGCGGCGCCGGGCACAGCACCGTGGCCCTGGCCGCGACGGTGGGCGAGGTCGTGGGCCTCGACCTGAGCGAGCCCATGCTGCAGGAGGCACGGCGCCTGGCGCGTGCGGCCGGCGCCTCCAACACCGTCTTCCGGCGCGGCGACGCGGAGGCGATCCCCTTCCCGGACGCGACCTTCGACATCGTGACCGCCCGGGTGTGCACCCACCACTTCGCCGACCTGCGGCGGGCCCTCCGCGAGGTGGCGCGCGTACTGCGACCGGGCGGCCGCTTCGTCGTCTCCGACTCGGTGGCCCCCGAAGACCCCGCCCAGGACACCTTCCTCAACTGCGTCGAGCTGCTGCGCGATCCCTCACACGTGCGCGACTACCGCGTCAGCGAGTGGGAGGCGATGCTGCGCGAGGCGGGCATGGCACCCGAGCGCATCGCGGATCATCCCATGCGCCTCGAGTTCTCCGACTGGTTCACGCGCATGCGCACGCCCGAGAACGTCGCTGCGGTCGTGCGCGGCCTCTTCCGCGACGCAACCGGAGAGATCCGCCGCGCCTTCCGCTCGGAGGACGACACCTGGTGGATCCCGGTCAGCGTCCTGCGCGGACGCCTCGCTCGCTCCTAGAGGGGAGCCCCCTCCTTGGTGTAGACGTGGTGCAGGGTGCGGCTGTGGCTGTCCTGCTTCGCGCCGGCCCAGTAGAGGGTGGCGGTCAGCTCGAGCTTGTCGCCGGGGTCGATGCGCAGGCGATCGAGCGCCTTCAGCGGGAACTTCACGCGCAGGGGCGTCGCCAGGGGCGGCGGATCCCCCGGCGAGCTCTCGGTGTTCTCCCGGTAGCCCTTGAAGTCGCCCTTGCGAACCAGGTCGTGGGCGGCGATGAAGTCCCAGTCGAAGCGCTGCGGCTCCGGCATCACGATCGAGGAGAACTCCACGACCACGTCACGCGGGTCTCCGTCGGGAGAGCCGTCGAAGAGCAGCTCGAGCCAGCACTCGAGGTGGCCGGTCATGAGATTGCCTCCCGGCACCATGCTCGAGATCTCGGCGTCGCGGAAGAAGCCGCAACCCAGCGCCGGCAGCGAGAGCAGGGCGCCGGCCGCGAGGGAAACGAGACGGGTGGAAACTGCCATGAGGACACCTCCGTGTGACCTCCCCCGGATCGGTCGCACGGAGACCGGACTTCAGTCGAGCCGGGTGATGAGGCTGGAGGTGTCCCAGCGCCCCCGGCCCCGCTCCTGGACCTCGGCGTAGAAACGATCCACCAGCTCGGCCACCGGGAGGCGGGCCCCGTTTCGCGCCGCCTCCGCCAGCGCGATGCGCAGGTCCTTGCGCATCCAGTCCACGGCGAAGCCGAAGTCGAACTCGCCCGCCAGCATCGTCGCGGCGCGGTTGTCCATCTGCCAGGACTGCGCCGCACCTCGCGAGATCACCTCGACCACACGCTGCGCGTCGAGCCCGGCGTGCTGGGCGAAGCGCAGCCCCTCGGACAGTGCCTGCAGGAGACCGGCGATGCAGATCTGGTTCACCATCTTGGTGAGCTGGCCCGAGCCGCTCGGGCCCATGTGGGTGACCGCCCGCGCGTAGCGCTGCATGAGCGGGCGGGCGCGCTCGCAGGCCGCCTCCTCGCCGCCGACCATCACCGTGAGACGCCCGTCCTCGGCTCCGGCCTGGCCTCCCGACACCGGGGCATCGAGCCAGGCCACACCCCGAGCGGCTGCGCGCGCTGCCAGCTCGCGGGTGACCTCAGCCGACACCGTCGTGTGATCGACCAGGACGACGCCATCGGCGAGTCCGGGAAGCACGGCCTCCGCCACCTCGCGCAGGTCGGGATCGTCGCCCGTACACACGAAGACGAAGCCCGCCCCGCTCGCCGCCTCGGCGGGAGTCGCCGCGGTGTGCCCGCCGTGGCGCGCGACCCAGTCGTCCGCCCGGGACCGGGTGCGGTTCCACACCGTCACCGGATGCCCAGCCGCCGCGAGATGCCCCGCCATCGGCCCGCCCATGACTCCCAGACACAGCCACGCCACCCGTTCCGCCATGGCGGGCAGGCTAGCAGGCCGCAGTCGCTGGCCGGTCAGCGGAAGGTCGCGCCCAGGCGTTGGAGATCGGCGAAGGCGAGATCGTGATAGCCCAGCGCCTCGTACACCCTCGACCGTTCGAGCACCACGGCCGCGGGCACGGGATCCGCATCCATCGCCCGGTCGAGATCCGCCAGCGCCTCGAAGAAGCGGCCCCGGCTGCGGTAGAAGGCCGCCCGGCGCTCGAGGCCGACCGACGCGAGCGCTGCCGCCTCCTCCCAGAGCGCCGCCGTCCGCTCCGGGTCGCGATCCGCGTCCAGCAGCGCGACCTCCGCCAGCACGAGCGAGCGGATCCGATCGCTGAGCGCACCCCGACCGTGGATCGACTCCGCGTCGTCGAGCAGCGCGAGGAGCGTCCCCTCCGCCCCCGGTCGCGAGCGCACGAAGTCGACGACGGCGACGTAGGCATCCAGAGGATCCGTCTCGACCTCCCTTGCCCGGGCGAAGAACGCGTACCCGGAGCGCGCATCCCCCGTCCTCATGGCCAGGTCCAGGAGTGCCCGCAGGGTCGGCACATGGTCGTCGTGGAGCTCGAGCACCGTGGTCAGGTCCTCCGCCGCCAGCTCGAGCACCGCGGTCAGGTCCTCCGCCGCCAGCTCGAGCGCGGCGAGTCTCCGGTCGGCGCTGCTCCGGTACGGTCGCAGGCGAGCGAAGGTCGCCGCCAGGTGGATGCCCCGCGCCGCACGGGCCCGGTGTCCGCCGCCGCGCTCGACCCAGCGATCCAGTGCCGCCTGCTCGACGCCGACCAGGCTGCCGTAGAGATCGGACAGGGCGCCCGTGGTCATCTCGCCCTGTCGCACGGCTTCCTCGGCCTCGCCCAGCAGCGCCTGCGCGGCTTCATGGCGATCCGACTCGACCAGCTCGATGAGCTCCGCGCCCTGCGGCGCGACGGAATCGGCCAGCTCGACGCGAACCGCACGCGGGGGCGGGGGCTCGACGTGGAACTCGCGCAGCAGGAGCGTGACTTCGAGAGCGTGGTGGCCGGCGCCCGGAGGCCACGTGCGCTGTACGTGCTTGACCTTTCCCACACCGCGCGCCCACCACTCCTCGATCTCGATCCTCGCGGCGGCCTCCGCGTCGGGGCCCGAGCCGCCGTCGCGCCACGCTCCGCTCATGCGGATCTCGAGGCAGCCGGGAAAGCGCCCCGCAGGCGTCTCCACGTCTTCGAAGCCGACCACCTCGGCCTGCAGCTGGCGCGGGTGGCCGGAATCGCCGAGCCGGACCATCCACCGCATTCCGGGAGCGGCGTCGCGCCGCGTGCGCACGACGCTGGCGTGCTGCCGGATCTCGTCCGGCCGGGAGTCAAGCGACGTCCGCACGCGGGCGCTCTGCAGCGCAGCGTGCCCGGCGCGGCGCATGAGCCAGCTCTCCCGGAGGCTCGGCTGCAGCGGGTCGAGGCCGCGTCCGTCGCCCGTGTAGACGCGCCAGACGACGCCCTTGCCGCCGGGCGCAGGCTCGAGGCCTTCGACGCGGATCTGGTGGGTGCGCGCAGCTCCCTCTCCGGACCCGGCCTCTTCGGAGAGGACGGCCGAGTCGATCCGCACCGCGTCGTAGACCCAGCGCACGCCCGGGCGCAGCGGAAGCCAGTCGCTGTCGAAGGACCGCTGGGGCGACCACGTCGCGCACCCGCAGAGGACCAGGGCCAGGGCCCAAGCTCCCGTCCGCATGTTCGTCTCCCCTCCCGCTCCGCAGGGCCTGTCGGCCGGCCCGGCGCTCGGCTGGAGCAGATTTTCCTCAAGGGATCCGGGGCATCGCGCCGATAGGTGCGCATGGCCCTGGAGTCGTTCGCCCGCGCTGGAATGGGCCTGATGCTGGTCGTCTCGTGCAGCGTGGGCGTGCGGCTCCTGAGGCTCGCGGCACGGTCGCACCAGCTCCCCGAGCTGGTGATGGGGCTGGCCAGCCTCTCGATCGGAGGCGGCGCCTTTGCCGTGGTGCTGGGGAGCGCGCGCGCCGCCGCCGGCGCGTCGGCTGCGGAGCCCCTGGTGCTGGGCGGGTGTGTGGTGACGAGTCTGGGCGCAGGTCTCCTGTGCGCGGGGATGTGGCGGATCTTCCGACCCGACCGCCCCTGGCCGGGCGCGGCCACCGCCCTCGTCGGGCTCGTGCTCGCAGCAACGTGCACGATCCTGTTCCTCGCGGACCACGCAGGCGCGCCGCCGACGGACCATCCCGCCTACCGGGCGGGCCTCGCCATGCGCATCGTCGCGTTCTTGTGGGTCGCGATCGAGTCGCTCGGCTACGCAGCGCGCCTGCGACGCCGGATGCGCCTGGGACTGGCCGAGCCCCTGATGGTGCACCGCTTCGCCTGCTGGGGCGTCTCGTCCTGCACCGCGGCGCTGGGCTACGGGATCTTCCTCGCGATGGCGATGGCCGGCTCCGCACCGGGAGCGGGCGACCAGCTCCTGCTGGGCGCGCTGGGCACGGTGACCGCGGCGTCGATGTGGACCGCCTTCTTCCCGCCGGCCTTCTACCGACGCTGGGCCGAGAGGGATGCGACGCCGTCGGCAGCGGCTCCGTCGCAGTAGGCGACGGTCTGGGTGCGCACGGCAGGGATGCGTCGTCCCGGCACGATCGTTCCCACCAGGTTGAGCGGATCCACAGCGGAGAGGCGGATCACCTCGCCGTCTCGCGGCAGCTTGCGCACTCGACGAAGCCCGTCCACGGCGTGGGGCAGCGCGTACTGCTCCCCGGTGAAGCCGGTGACGAAGCGGCCGCCGCGCGCGGTGCCGCGCGCCTCCATGCGCCGCAGCGCCCACACCACGTCGCGCCAGGGCAGCGCCAGGTTCTCGCGCACCAGCAGGTCCCGGAAGACCACGCCCCAACGCGCCAGGAGCTGCTCGGCGGCGTGCTCGGCCAGCGACTCGCGATCCTCTTCTACGCTCGCCGGCGGCAGGATCGCCCAACGCCCCTCGGCCCCGACGACGCCCGACCCGCGCTTGCTGCGCCGCCGACCGCGCCGCGCCGCGTGGGACCGGCTGCGCGCCCAGCGCTCACGCGCCCCGAGGAGCCCGCGCACCGACTGGAAGCCGTCCGCCGTGACGATACCGCGCGAGACCAGCTCCCAGAGCCCCTCCTCCACCTCGACGGGGAGCCGACCGGTGGCGGCCACGATCTCCCGGTAGAAGAGTGCGCCGCGCTCGCGCAGACAGCCCAGCACCTCGGCCGCCGGACCGCTCACCGGCAGGGCCGGCTCGGCTGAGCCGCGCCCGATGGCGAGCAGGAGATCCAGGTCGTCCCGATGGACGAGGGCCAGGGGCGTGGCCCGCGACGGCGAGCCGCCGCGTGCCCGTCGCTCGTCGGGAGCGACGGCCGGCGTGCTGAGCCTCGCCCAGGCCACCTCGCCCGAGAGGCAGAGCTCGTCCAGCCATTCTCCGCGGTAGCCCGCCACGCGCGCGGGAAGGACCGCCTCCTCCCAGCTTCCCCCGGCCACCTCGAAGCCCTGGAGCTGCTCGACGCTGGCCAGAACGCCCCGCCGGCCTTCGCGCAGGGTGCCCCGCGCGACGTGCTGCCAGCGCAGCAGGAAGCGCATGAAGTCCTGGGCGGTGACCGGCTCGATCTCGCGTCGCAGACGCTCCTGGGTGTAGGCGTGGATGCGGCTCAGCAGACGCCGCGCACACCACTCCTCCTCGCCCTCCGGCCGCTCCGGATCGAAGCTCCCCCTGAGCGCGAAGCCGCGTGCCTCGAGGGCGCCCAGCGCGATCTCCACCGTGGACGCCGGCAGGGCGGTCGCCGCGCAGAGCTCGACGACGCTGACGGGACCCCACGCGTCGAGGTGACCCTCCACCGCCTCGCGCGCCGCGTCCTCCGCCGACGGCGCGGGCAGCGCCTCCAGCGCCGGCGGGAGCGGCGAGTCGGGGGTGATGCGCCCTTCCGGGAAGAGCGCCAGCACCGCCTTGCGCCGCTCCACCGCGTGCCAGAGCCGCTCGCTCCCCCGCTCCAGGACCCCGCAGCGACCGTCGCGCAGGAGCGTCTCGAAGTGGTGTCGCCAGCCCTCGTCGGGCCGTGCCACCACCAGCCCCAGGAGCGCGTCGTGGAGCTCGTCCGCATCGCGCGGGCTCGGACGCGCCTCTTCGCGCACTCGGCCGACGGCGTCCGGGTCGAGCCTCCCCAGCTCGCGCACCTCCACGGGCAGCCCCCGTCGCAGCGCAACGGCCCGGGTGCGCCGCTCCTCGAGCGGTGCATCGTCGAGGAACGCGTAGGGCCGCGCGCTCAGGATCTCGTGGGCGAAGGGCGAAGGCTCGGTGGTGTCGCGCACGTGTGCACGCACCTCGCCGCTGGCCACGCGGCGCATCAGCGCCTCGAGTCCGGTCACGTCGGTGGCCTCGTTCAGGCAGTCGTGCATCGTCTGGCGGACCAGGGGATGGTCCGGGATCTCGATCGGTCCCGACTGATGCTCCTGGCACTGCGCGAAGGCCGGGAAGACCGCCGCCATCAGGTCGTCCGCCTCCATCCGCTGGATGGGCGGCGGGTTCTTCTTGCCGCCGCGCTGGCGCAGCACCGCCAGCGCGAAGCCCAGCGTCCAGCGCCAGCGCACCTGGAACATGGGCGAGTTGAGGAGGGCCTGGCTCAGTGCCTCGTGGACGCCGTCCGCCTTGACGTAGCGGGGCACCTCTTCGAGGGGGAAGCTGTGGTGCGGCCCCAGGGAGAGCACGATCGCGTCGTCGTTGGCGGCGGCCTGCAGCTCGAAGTTGAAGCTGCGACAGAACTTCTTGCGCAGGGCCAGGCCGAAGGCACGGTTCACCCGCCCGCCGAAGGGGGCGTGCACGACCAGCTGCATCCCGCCCGCCTCGTCGAAGAAGCGCTCGTAGACGAGATCCTCCTGGGTGGGCACCACGCCGAGCGCCTGCCGGCACGCCTCCAGGTAGCGCGCCACCTGCTGGGCGGCCGCGGGAGGAAGACCCGCCTCGTCGACCAGCCAGCGCTCGGCCGCGGGCAGCCCTCCCTGCTCGAGGCGCCGCGCGACCTCGCTGCGCAGTGCGGAGACCTCCTCGGAGAGCTCCTCGGTCCGCGCGGGTGCCTCGCCCAGCCAGAAGGGCACGGTCGGCGGAGCGCCCTGCGCGTCGGTCACCCGCACGATGCCCGACTCGACGCGACGGATCCGCCAGGAGGTGCTCCCCAGCAGGAAGACGTCGCCGGCCATGCTCTCGATGGCCCAGTCCTCGTTCACCGTCCCGACGAAGGTGTCGTCCGGATCCGCCACCACCCGGTAGTCCGCGGTCTCGGGAATCGCTCCGCCCGACGTGAGCGCGGCGATGCGCGCCCCGCGCCGCGCACGCAGCAGACCGTTCACGCGGTCGCGGTGGAGCCAAGCTGCCCTGCGCCCGCGTCCCGTCGTGATCCCTTCGGCAAGCAGCTCGACCACGTCGTCGAAGTCGCTGCGCTCGAGATCGGCGTAGGGACGTGCCCGCCGCACCAGCTCGAAGAGGGCGTCCTCCGCGATGCCCTCGTCTCCCTCGCTCGCGCAGGCGGCCACGATCTGCTGAGCGAGGATGTCGAGCGGCGCCCTGGGAGGCTGCAGACGGTCCAGACGACCGCGCCGCACGGCGTGGAGGACGGCGCTGCACTCCACCAGCTCGTCACGGGTCATCGGATAGAGGCGGCCCTTGGGCGTTGCGGACCGTGCGTGCCCCGAGCGCCCCACCCGCTGCAGGAAGGTGGCGAGGCTGCGCGGCGAGGCGATCTGGCAGACCAGGTCCACCGGCCCGATGTCGATGCCCAGCTCGAGGGAGGCGGTCGCCACCAGCGCGCGCAGCTCGCCCGCGCGCAGCCGCGCCTCGACGGCGAGGCGTCGCTCCTTCGAGAGACTCCCGTGATGCGAGGCCACCTGCTCCTCGCCGAGGCGCTCCTCGAGGGCGTGGGCGAGCCGCTCGGCGAGGCGACGGGTGTTGACGAAGACCAGCGTGGTTCGATGCTCGCGCACCAGCGCAGCGATGCGGTCGATCACCTCGCCCCACTGCTCGAGCGAGGCGACCGCCTCGAGCTCGCTCTCCGGCACCTCGAGGGCGACGTCGATCTCGCGTCGGTGCCCCAGGTCCACGATCGAGCAGCCCTCGGCATGGCGCGCGCCGCACAGGAGGTGGGCCACCGTCTCGATCGGCTTCTGCGTCGCCGAGAGCCCCACGCGCATGGGCGGAGCGTCGCAGAGCGCGTCGAGGCGTTCGAGAGAGAGCGCGAGGTGCGAGCCGCGCTTGGTGCCGGCCACCGCATGGATCTCGTCGACGATCACCGTGCGCACGCCACGCAGGATCTCGCGGCTCTTCTCCGCGGTCAGCAGCAGGTAGAGCGACTCCGGGGTCGTGACCAGGATGTGGGGCGGACGCTTGAGCATGCGCGCGCGCGCCGAGGCGGGCGTGTCGCCGGTGCGCAGCTCCGCGCGGATCATCGGTGCCAGCAGCCCGTGCGCCTCGGCCTCCTTCTGGATCTCGGCGAGCGGGGTCTCGAGGTTCTCCTTGATGTCCGCGGCGAGCGCCTTCAGCGGGGACACGTAGACCACGTCGACGCGGTCCTCGAGGCGCTGATCGAGGGCATCGCGGAGCAGCCGGTCGATGCAGACCCCGAAGGCCGCCAGCGTCTTGCCCGAGCCGGTCGGCGCCGCGATCAGGGTGTGGCGGCCCGCCGCGATCTCGGGCCAGCCCGCCTCCTGGGGCTGCGTCGGCCCTTCCGGGAAGCGCCGCTCGAACCAACGTCGCGTGGCCGGGTGCAGGGGGAGCATCCTGACCGGCCACCCTAGCAGGATGAGGCCCGAAGAAAAAGCGAAAATCGACTCCGGCTAGACTCGCTCCGTGCTCCGGGTCGTCTCCATGCTGCCGAGCGCCACCGAGATCGTCTGCGCCCTCGGGCAGGGGGCGAGCCTGGTGGGGCGCTCCCACGAGTGCGACTACCCCCCCGACGTCGCGGCCCTCCCCGCCTGCACGGCGGCTCGGATCGACCCTGGCGCGTGCAGCCGCGCCATCGACGACCAGGTGCGGGCCGCCGTCCGCGATGCGCTCTCGGTCTACGACGTGGACAGCGATCGCCTGCGATCCCTGAGGCCGGACGTGATCGTCACCCAGGACCAGTGCGAGGTCTGCGCCGTCAGCCTGGACGACGTGGAGGCCGCGCTCGGCGAGTGGACGGGCGTGACGCCACGGGTGGTGTCGCTCTCCCCCGCGACCCTCACGGACGTCTGGGGAGACGTGCAGCGCGTCGCGGACGCCCTCGGCGTGCCCGAGCGCGGGCGGGCGCTGCGTGGCGAGCTGACCGAACGCGTCACCGAGATCGGCGAGGCGGCGGCGGGCCTCGGCGCACGTCCGCGAATCGCCTGCATCGAGTGGCTCGATCCCCTGATGGGCGCCGGGAACTGGGTCCCCGAGCTCGTCTCCCTGGCCGGAGGCACTCCGCTGCTCGGACGTCCCGGCGAGCACTCGGGCTGGATCGGATTCGACGAGCTGGCGGCGGTCGATCCCGACGCCATCGCGCTGCTTCCCTGCGGCTTCGACCTGACGCGCACGCGCAGCGAGCTGGCGCCGCTGACCGGGCATTCCGGCTGGACGGGACTGCGCGCGGTGCGCGACGCGAGCGTGTTCCTGCTGGACGGCAACCAGTACCTGAACCGCCCGGGCCCCCGCCTGGTCGAATCGCTCGAGATGCTCGCGGAGATCCTGCACCCCGAGACCTTCCGGTTCGGCCATGAAGGCCGCGGCTGGCAGCGCCTTTGAAGGTCCTGCTCGTCGTCAACCCGATCGCCGGCGGCGGCCGCGGCCGCGCGGCTGGCCTCGACCTGGAGCGCCGCCTCGAGCGGGAGGGCTGCGACGTCACGCCCTTCCAGACCGACAGCCCGCAGGCGGTAGCGCGCCGGCTCTCGTCTCCCGACGCCGTGGGCGGCTTCGACCGCATCGTCGCCGTGGGAGGCGACGGCACCTTGAACGACGTCGTCAACGCCCTCCCCGACCCGGGCCGAGTGCCACTGGCCCAGCTGGGCATGGGCACTGCCAACATGCTGGCCCGCGAGCTGGGCATCCCCCGTACGCCCGAGGCCGTGGCCCACGTGGTCACCGACGGCGCGGTGCGCTGGATCGACCTGGGCGTGGCGAACGGGCGGCGCTTCTTCGGCAACGCGAGCTGCGGGTTCGACGCGCGTCTCGTGCATCGCATCGCGGCCGGGCGCAAGGGGAGCCTGGGCTTCCTGAGCTACGTCGCCCCCGGTCTCGCCTGCCTGCCCGGCTACCGGGAGCCCCACCTCGCGGTGCAGATGCCGGAAGGACAGCCCCTCCGCGCGGGCATGGTGATCGTCAGCAATCTGCGCAACTACGGTGGCCTCTTCAGCGTCTCGCCGCAGGCGGGCTGTGACACGGGCAACCTGGTCGTCTGCGCCTTCGAGCGGGCACGCGTGCCGGATCTGCTGCGCGCCCTCGTCGCCGGCGCGCTCGGCCGGCTGAACCGGAGCGAGGGCGTGGTCCTGCGCAGCGCGTCGCGTGCGCGCGTCGAGTCCCTCGACGAGCCGGTACCCGTGCAGGTGGACGGCGACGCGCGCGGCGAGACGCCGCTCGAGGTCTCGGTCCTTCCCGGCGCGCTCCCCATCCTGGCTCCCCGCCCGCTCTAGCCTCGCGGGTGCAGCCGGGGCCAGTCTGCGCGAATGGCCCGCCGCCTCCTCGTCGCTGGGGTCGTCGCGGTGGGCCGGCTCCTCGTGGGATCGGCTTCCTGCGCCGCCACCTCCTCGGAGCCGACCCTTCCCAGCCGGCGCGCTCCGGTCTCAGGAGAGGACCCGCTCCAGCTCGGCGATGATGTCGGCGGGCTCGTGCTTCGTGCCCAGGAAGCGCTTCACGATCTCGCCGCGCGGATCGATCACGTAGGTGGCGACGAGGTGGTCGATGTTGCCGCTGCCGTCCCGCTCGGTCGACACCCCGTAGCGCGTCAGCACCCGATCGATGCCCTCGCCGGAGCCCGTCAGGAGCGACCAGTCGGAGAGGTCGAGGCCCCGCTCGGCCGCGTACTCGGCCAGCACCTCGGGCGTATCGCGCTCGGGATCGATGCTGATCGAGACGAACCAGGTGCGCTCGCGCAGCTCGGGCGACAGCGCCGCCTGGGTGTCCTTGAGGATCCCGGTCAACACGGGGCAGGGTCCCGGGCAGTGGGTGAAGATGAAGTCGAGCACCACCGCCTTGCCGCGCAGGTCGGCCAGCCCCACGCTGCGGCCCTCCTGGTCCACCAGCAGGAAGTCCGGAGCGGGATGCGAGCCGGGGGTCTCCCGGCCCAGGCTCAGCTCGGAGGTCACGGCCGTGCGACCCGAGACGGTCAGCTCCGTCACCCAGTAGCGACGCCCGTCGTAGACGAGGTGGAAGTCGACCTCGTGCCCCTTCTCCACGCCCTCCAGGATGGCGGGGTCCTTGACGTCGAAGTTCATGGTCATCGCGGGCATGAAGCCCTCGATCTCCTCGTGCTCGATCAGCACCTGGGCGTTCTCGGGCTGGACGTCGAGCACGATGCCGTGGACGTCCCAGCCGGGCTCGTCGCCGCAGCCCAGCAGGACTGCGGCGACGAGCGCCAGCAGGGAAGCGGCGAGCGCCGAGAGCATGGACGCCTTCATCTCAGAAAGCGTACTGCCAGCCGGCCGTGATCATCCAGTCCTGCTCGAGCTGAGGCCCGTCCAGGCTCTGGTAGGTCGGGAACATCGCCTCGACGGCGAAGCGGTTCCCGGCCAGGACGCCCTTCGGCACGAGGAAGTTCAGCCCCACCCCGATGTCGAGGCGCCGGCCGGCGCGCAGGTCCGGATCTGCGGTCGGCACCATGCGCGGGTTCAGGCTGGAGTCCGCTCCCGTGATGTTGCCCCAGTCGCGCCAGTCGAGCCGCAGCGACGCCGAGACCCAGTCGGTGATCGCGCGCGCGCCCCAGCCGGTGAGCTGGTAGCCGTCCCCGAGGCGGTAGTCCTCGCTGTTGCGGCCCACGCGGATCACGCCGTTGGCCTGGGCGCCCCAGGACCAGCTCTCGATCCTGCCCGTGTAGGTGACGCCGGGAAGGAAGTCGTAGGTACCCGAGCCGAGCTGCATCGGGTACGGCAGCTGCGCATTGCCGGCCGGCGTGTCGTCGGTCTCGGTCACCGAGCCGGTGGGGAACGACATCCCCGCGTTGAAGTGGAAGTGGTGCGTCTCGTTCTCCCAGAGACGCACCATGCCGCCGAACTTGAAGTCGCCCACCCCGAAGGTGTCGGTGGTGAAGTCGACGCCCATCCGCGTGGTGTGGTCCATCGACTTCTGCACCAGGGGGAGCATGGCCATGAGGGTGATCTGCTGGAGCGGCGCCCACATCACGCCGAACATGTGCATCATGGTCGTCATCTCGGTGGGAGCGACCGGGAACTGCGCCAGGACCTCCCCCGTGGACAGCCCGTCGGTGCCGTCGCGGTTGCCGTCCATGTCCATGAACATGAAGCGGTAGGAGAGCATCCACTCTCCCTTGTTGTGCATGTGCTCGGCCATCACCCCGATCGGCGCGTGGTCGTCGGGCCGCGCGCCGCCGTCGGCGTGGTGGTGGTGACCGGACTGGGCGCCTGCAGCGGCGCTCAGCAGGAACAGCGCGGCGAATGCCGCCGCGAACGTACGGATCGAAATCGACATGGTTCTCCCTCGTCGTCTGGAGTCGCTTCGGATCGGAATCGGATCGCGAACGGACTAGGCGACGAGGGGTACGGGGTCCGGAGCGCTGGCAGGCTCCGGCGGGGCCACCGTCTCGAGGACGGGGTACGTGAAGGTCAGGCTGGGTACCACCGGAAGTTCGCGTGCGGGAAGCAGCGCGAAGCCCGGGCCCGTGGGGGTACCGGCCGCGGACGGACGTTGGTGGCAGCCGCAGGGACAGGCGGGAACGAGGTCGGGGGGCCTGGGGATGCTGCGGCAGAAGGCATCGTCGGCTCCGCCGTCCGCCGCGGCCGACATCTGCGCTGCCGGCGCTGCGAAGGCCGGCGGACACGGCACCACCGCCGCGGAGAGGACGGCGGCCAGGGCCGCCAACGCGAGGAGCCGTCGAGCCATCAGGCCAGCACCCTAGTGAAGCGGTCTCCCAGCGTCAAAGACCCATCGGGTACTTGATCTCGCGCGTGATGCGGTCGATCGCGGCGAGCGCCTCGGCGGGCAGGGTGACGTCGGCTCCCGCCAGGAGCTCGTCCATCTGCTCCACCCGGGTGGCGCCCACCAGGGTGGAGCCCACGAAGTCCTTGGAGAGCGTCCAGGCCACCGCGAAGGTCACCGGCGAGTGCCCGCACTCGCGCGCCACGTCGGCCATGCGGCGCTGGGTCTCGAGCGTGCCGGGATTCACGAAGCGCCGGGTCATGGCCTGGTTCCGCTGGCTGGCCTCGCGGTAGCGACTGAAGCGTGCGCCCTCGGGCCAGGCGTCGTCGGCGTACTTCCCCGACAGGACCCCGGCACCGATCGGACTGTAGGGGAGCAGGCTGATTCCCTCGCGCCTGCACACCGTGGAGAGCTCGTCCTCGAAGCGCCGGTTCATCAGGCTGAAGTTGTTCTGGACGGTCTCGTAGCGGCAGATCCCGGCGCGGTCCGACGCCCAGAGGCTCCGGGTGAGGCCGTAGGCCGTCTCGTTGCTGCAGCCCACGTAGCGGACCTTCCCGGCCTCCACGAGCCGGTCGAGGGCCTCCATGGTCTCGTCGATGGGAACGTCGGGGTCCGGCCAGTGGGTCTGGTAGAGATCGATGTAGTCGACGCCGAGCCTGCGCAGCGAGCCCTCGCAGGCGCGTTCGATGTGGTGGCGGTCGAGGGCGGTCTTGCCCTGGCGCACCGGTCCCACGAACCAGCCGCCCAGGGGACCGGCGACCTTGGTCGCGACCACCAGGGAGTCGCGGCTCTTCCCGGCCAGCCACTTCCCGCAGATCTCCTCGGTGCGCCCCGCGTACTTCGGATCGGGAGGGACCGGATAGACCTCCGCCGCGTCGAGGAAGTCGATCCCAGCGTCGAAGGCGCGGTCGAGGATGCGGAGGCTCTCCCCCTCGTCCGCCATCGACCCGAAGGTCATGGTACCCATGCCGATCTCGGAGACGCTCAGTCCCGTGCGGCCCAGCCTGCGCTGCTTCATCGAGTGCCTTCCGTTGCGGTGCGGACCCGCGCCTCCCGCGCCGGCTCGATCCGCCCTGCGGTCTCCGGATCGGGGTCGAGGCGCAGCACGCGCGGGTAGCCCCCCTCGATCTGCCAGGTGGGGACGTTGGAGTTGGACGTCCACACGCGCCCCCGGGCGTCGAAGTCGAGCTCCCGGGTGTAGGTGACGCGGGTGGGGAGCGGATAGACGGTGAAGCGCTCCGACTCGGGCTCGAAGCGGATCAGGGTGTCGCTGTTGGTGCCGCAGATCCAGACGGTGTCGGTTCGTCGGTCCACGTTGAGCGCGTAGGGGACGTCCGAGCCCCTGGGCTCGATGGGGAGGTCCCAGCTGCGAAACTCGCGGGTCTCCGGATCGAAGCGCGAGACCAGCCCCGCGGAGAAGCCCGGGATCCAGAGATTGCCCTTCGAGTCGAAGCGCAGCCGGCGCGGCCCGGTGAAGGGCGTGTCGATCATCTCCACCTCGAAGGTGTCGGGGTCCACGCGGCCCAGCTTGTGCTCGTTGAGCTGCGTCAGCCAGACGACGCCGTCGGGTCCCACGTCGATCCCGTACGGAACCGGCATGGTCATGCCCTCGCCCGCCCCGGCGGCCTTGCCGCGCAGGTCCACGTGCCTGGAGAGCCAGAGCCAGAAGGGGATGGCGCGCAGCATGATGGCCTGGGTCAGGTTGGCCGCGGGCAGCCGGATGCGCTCGTGCTGTCCCGTCGCCGGATCGTACATGCCGACGTGGTTGGAGGCGGCGAGCGTGTACCAGATGCGACCGCGCGGATCGAAGCGCAGGGTGTGCGGGTACCAGCCCTCGTGGGTCTCGACGAGCGTGAACTCCTCGCTCTCGGGATCGAAGCGCGCCAGTCGGTTGCCGATGGCCAGCGTCACCCAGAGCGAGCCGTCGGGCGCCACCTGGACCGAGTGCGGCCCCACGTGGGCGCCGGAGTTG
>JANQFA010000020.1 GCA_028278065.1 Myxococcota bacterium | reverse complement strand
TGGTGGAGGCGGCGGGAATCGAACCCGCGTCCGCGTGGCTTCCGTCGGGCGCGTCTACGTGCGTAGTCCCGGCTCGATCTCGGCGGCTCCAGTCACCGGGACGGGAGAAGAGCCGCCCAGGCAGACTTGATTCTCGTCCCCGGATGCGGCCTGCCAGCGGCCGGGGACCAGCCTCCTGATGACACCCGCGACCCGCTAGGAGACGTCACGGACGGGCGTCGCTAGCTCTAGTTTCTGCTAGGCAGCGATTGCGTAGTCAGCGTCGGCAGATATCACTACCAACTTTGCCACCGGCTTAACGAGGTAGGTGACGACCTCGGCACGCAGCGCCCGCCTTCGACCACCCGTCGAAGCCGATCGCCCCCGAACAGGGTCAAGCATAGGCACCCGCCCCGGGCACGCAAATGGCCGCCCGGACTCCCCCCCATCACGAGGCGGCCGCTTCGACGCAGGTCCCGCTCTACGTCGGCGTCGGCGCTGGCTTCTCGCGTGCGCGGCCCTCCGCTGCCGACGCAGGGTTCGCGAGGGGCTCCGGGGTTCGAGACCGCTCTGCTCCGTGGTACCCTCCGGACTCCGAAACGCTCGCGCGAGCGCCTTTGCCGGGGGGGCGAGGGACGAAGGCGGGAACCCGATGCACGACGATTGGTCCCCCTCCCCGGAGCCGTCCTGCACGGTTGCCACGGCTCCGCCCCTCCAGGTCGTGGCCGTCACCAGCAACAAGGGCGGCGTCGGCAAGACCACCATCGCCGCCAACCTCGCGGTCTACCTGAGGGCGCTCTGCGAGGACCTCCCGATCCTCTACCTGAGTCTCGACGACCAGCCGATGCCCGAGAGGATGTTCGCCCTCCCCGGCGCCGCGTCGGGCCGCACGATCGAGGATTGGCTGCGAGGCGTGCCCCTCGGCGACGTGGCTCGCCTCGGGCAGTACGGCGTCCACTACGTGCCTTCGAGCCCCGATCTCTCCGCCCTCAAGGCGGAGGTCCGGGACCCGCTGCACCTGCGCGCGCTTCTGGCGGCCAGTGGCTGGCGCGGCCTCGTCGTGCTGGACACGAAGGGCGACTTCGAGATCCTGACCCGCAACGCGATCACCGCCGCCGACCTGACCCTCGTGGCGGTCAGCGACGAGGCATCGCTGATCGAGGCGCGCAAGGTGTTCGACCTTCTCGAACGCTGGCACCAGCCCCGGGAGCGGGCGCGGATCGTGCTCTCGCTCGTGGATCGCCGGATCCGCTACCGCGAAGGGGAGAGCCGGGACGTCCTGTCGCTCCTCGTCTCGCGCATCCGGCGCGAAGGCTATCCGCTCCTGGAGAGCTTTCTCGCGAGGAGCCCGAAGGTGGAGTCGCTCTACACCAATCCCGAAGGCCGGGCGATCTCGATCCTGCACGGCGCGGCGTCGTCGCCCGCCCACATGCAGATGCGGCATCTGGCCGACGACGTTCGCGCCGCGCTCGCCGCGGCGCCGCAGGTGCCCTGGACGGCGCGGACCGTGGTGGAGATGGAGCCCCTCACGGCGCTGGCCGCCGCGTCCATGTCGCAGCGTCCGCTGCAGATCGAGGCCTTCCCGTTCCGCATCGGGCGTCTCGATTCCGCCGTGCAGAACGATCTCATGCTCGCCGACTCGGCGCCGCTGCAGGTCTCGCGCAATCACGTTGCGCTGATCGAGGAGGCCGGGCGTGTGGGCGTGATCGACGTGGGCAGCAGGCTGGGTGCGTCGGTCGACGGTCGCCGTCTGGGGGGAGCCGCGGGCTCGCGCGGTCCGCTCTTCTTCGATGCGCTGGAAGGGACCCTCGTGCTGGGCCGGTCGAGCTCCCCGTTCCGCTTCCAGGTGCGGGTCGATCGACTGCCCGGTCGAGCCGTCCGGGACCGGGGATCGGAGCGGCCGTCGCCCCCGGCAGCTCGCGGCGCGGACCTCGGCCTCCGGCTTCCGAACTAGAGGTCCCGCTGCATTCGCGCGACGCCGGGGGTGCCGAAGGCCTCTTCGAAGACCGGGTCCGTGTACTCGTCCACCCACTCGAAGCCCGCCGCCTCGTAGACGCTCTTGGCCGGGATGTTGCCGAGCAGGTAGCCGATCTGGCTGCGCTCGAAGCCTTCCTCGCGACCCTTCTGCAGGATCGCGTCGAGGAGCGTGCGGACGATCCCCCGCCCGCGGAACGCGGGCTTCGTGGCGACCCACTCCACGATCCAGAGCCCTTCCGGGTTCGGATAGCCGAGCCGTTCATAGGGCTGGATCCGCTCCACCAGCCCGCGGATCTGGTCACCGCTCCACCCGAGGCCCACCAGCACCTCGCCAACGCCCTGGTTGAGCTTGTCCTGTCCGTACTCGGCGCTCTCGTAGGCGGAGAGGGCCGCGGCCGGCTCGCCGTCCTGCTCGGCCACGAGGAACCGCGAGTAGTGGGCGTTGTGGAGCTGCTGCGTGGTCGCGAGCCTGGCCAGGGCCTCGAGCCTCGGCTCGTCCGGGCCGGGAAAGGCCGCATCCCAGACCCCGTACGGGAGATGGGAGCGCGCCGACTCCTGGAGCACCCATGCGATCAGCTCGGCGTCGGATGCCCGGGCGGGCCGGATGCTCTGGTTCACCGATCTCCTCCGTCTGCTCCGTCGTGCGGGAGCGGAAGTGTACCGATTCGACGCAGTCGCTCATCTCGTGCATCGCGTGGCGTGCGGCCGTCCGACTGCGGATGCCCGCGCGGGGTGGTCTGGGCTAGCCTGCATGCCTTCGGTCGGGGGGGCGATGAAGGTCCGGGTCGCCGCATGCCTGCTGGTCTCGCTCTCCGTCCTGGGCGCCTCGGCTCCGGCCCGCGGCGCCAGCGCGATGGAGGCCTCGCGCGATCTCACCCAGGGTGCCCGCGCGCCGCGCCCGGGCCAGATCCTGATCTACAACTTCGACACGTCGCCGGAGCGGATCGACATCCGGCTCACGGGCCTCAACGCGGCCACGCTCGACACCTCGACTCCGGAGCAGCGGGCCCATGCGGGACGTCGCGCGGCCAACTACCTGGCCGACGCCCTGTGGAAGTCCCTCCAGGCGCGGGGGGCGCCGGCGCAGCGGGCGAGCCGGGAGACCGTCGCCCCCGACGATGCGCTCGTCGTGACCGGGCACGTGCTGTCGCTGGACGAGGGCGAGCGTGCGCGCGGCGAGGCCTCGCCCGTGGCCGCGATGCCGATTCGAGTCCGCGTCCAGTTCGATGCGCGCCGGGGTCCGCCGGACGCGCGGCGCCTGCACTGGCAGGGGAGGGTGGCGACCACGAGCGATGTGCTGGGCTCGTCCGGGCTGGCGGAGGCCGCCGAACGCCTCACCGGAATGGCCCTTCCGGGTGCGCGGACCGCGAGCGGGGAGGGCGATCCGGTCGTTCGCTACGCGGCCGAGATGGCCGAGGTCATCGCGGGCGATCTCTGGGCACGCTTCGTGGAGCAGGGCTGGGTGGCCGAGTAGGCCGGCCCATGCCCGTCCCGGTGCGAGCGGGGAGGTGGGGATGAGCGAGATCGACTTCGAGGGACGGAGCGTGCTGGTCACGGGCGGCGCCGCCGGGATCGGGCGCGCTGTGGCCGAGGCCTTCGCCGCCCGTGGCGCGCGGGTCGCGATCGCCGACATCGATTCCGAGGCCCTGGCCGACTGCGAGAGCGCATTCGCCGAGCGCGGCCATGTCCTCCACGCGGCCCGCTGCGACGTCCGCGACAGCGCGGCCGTCGAGGCGCTCATGCAGGACGTGGAGTCCCGCCACGGAGGCCTCGACGTGCTGGTCAACAACGTCGGCGACATCCAGGGGGTGATCAAGCCGCTCGAGAAGATGACCGACGCCGAGATCGACGCGCAGTACGCGGTCACCCTGAAGCACGTCTTCGTGGTGAGCCGGGCCGCGATCCCGCTCCTGCGCCGCTCCGCGCCGGGCAGCAGCATCGTCTCGATCTCTTCCATCGAGGGCTACCGTGGCCTGCCGCGGCTGGTGCCCTACGCCTCGTTCAAGCTCGCCATCGAGGGCTTCACCAAGAGCCTGGCGCTCGAGCTGGGACGGGACGGCATCCGCGTC
>JANQFA010000255.1 GCA_028278065.1 Myxococcota bacterium | reverse complement strand
CCCCAGCGACTGTACGACGCTTGCCAGCGCCAACTCGGTACGGGTCTGTATCGCATCAAGGGATTCGTGTGGCTGGCTTCTCGCCCGGAGGACGTCCTCCTCTGGCAACAATCCGGCAGCCAGATCGAGCTGGAGCTCACTGGCATCTGGCGCGCCGACGCCGCCCGCAACCGCTATGGGAAGCTCACCCCCAAGGAAGCCGAGCTTCTTCGGGAGCAGCTGAAGACAGCCGATCCCGTCTTCGGAGATCGCTACAACGAGCTCACGCTCATCGGTCTACCCGCCGCGCGCGAGGCCTTTGCCGCTGCCTTGCGAGATGCCCTGTGCACCGAAGACGAGATCGCTGCCTGGCAACGCGGAGAGAAATTCCCCGACCCCTGGCCCACGCGGTTGCGCAAGATCAGCTGAAGCGGCCTGGTGGGCGCATCTCCCAGAGCCCAGGTCGGCCGGGCGCTCCGCGCCCGGCTGGCGAACCCCCGAACCCCAGGGCTCGACTCCTCGGCACGCCGGGGGGAGGGGGATTGCTCGTGCCGCTTCGCGGCCCGGCTCGCGGCGGGTATGATGGTCGATTCAGACGCCGCGCCCCTGCCGCCCTCCTGCCAGACGGGGCGCGAGGAGAACCCCACATGGCCTGGCTCGACGAACTCGCCGCGATCGGACGTCTCGCAAAGAGCGCCACACGCGCCCTGCCCAACTCGAGATGGACCATGACGCGGCTCCTGGAGGAACGCGCAAGCCGGGCGCCGGACGATCTCGCCGTCGCGCATCTCGATCGTCGGTACACCTGGAAGGAGATCGACCAGCACTCGAATCGCTGGGCCCACGTGTTCCTCGACGAGGGCATCCAGCCCGGCGACATCGTGGCGCTGGTCATGGACAACCGGCCGGAGTACCTCTTCGCCGTGCACGGCCTCGCGAAGATCGGCGCGGCGGCGGCGCTGATCAACACGAACCTCACGGGCCAGCCTCTCACCCACGCCATCGACGTCGGCCACTCGCGCAAGGTCGTCGCTGGCGACGAGCACGCGGCTGCGATCGAAGAGGTGGCCGCCGAGCTCAAGACCCTCGACGACGAGCGCCCGGTTCTGCTCCACGTGCAGGACACGGCGCAGCCGCGACCGGGTGGAGGTGTGCCACTCAACGATGCCGTGCGGTCGGCTCCCGAGTCGAAGCCGCAGGTCGCGTTCGACGCCGATTCCGAGGGCCTCTTCTGCTACATCTACACGTCCGGGACGACGGGGCTTCCGAAGGCTGCGGTCATCTCGCACCGGCGCGCCATGTTCGCGGGTGTCGCCGCTGCGCACCTGATGATGCGGCTCAAGCCGGGCGACATCAACTACATCGCCCTGCCGCTCTATCACTCGAGCGCCATGTTCATCGGTTGGAGCGCCGTGCTGAACTCCGGCGCTGCGCTCGCGGTGCGGCGAAAGTTCTCGGTCACACACTTCTGGGACGATGTGCGCCGGTTCGACGCCACACACTTCGTCTACATCGGCGAGCTGTGTCGCTACCTCCTGAACGGGGAGCCCGGCCCGGGCGATCGCGACCACAACGTGCGTTGCGCGATGGGCAACGGCCTGCGGCCGGACATCTGGCACGAGTTCCAGGAGCGCTTCGGGATCCCGGAGATCCGCGAGTTCTACGGCGCCACCGAAGGCACGGCAGCGCTCATGAATCGCAGCGGCAAGCCGGGCATGGTGGGCAAGCTCGGCCTCGGCCTGAAGCTCGTGACCTGCGACCAGGAGACGGGTGAGCCGATTCGCGGCGCCGACGGGTTCTGCACGCCGGCCGAGCCGGGTGAGATCGGCCTGCTGCTGGGACCGATCTCGAAGGCGACCTCGTTCGACGGCTACGTCGACAAGGCGGCATCGCAGAAGAAGATCATCAGGGACGTGTTCAAGGCCGGCGATCGCTTCTTCAATACGGGCGACCTGTTGCAGCTCCACGAAGGCAAGTGGCTCTCGTTCGCCGATCGTGTAGGGGACACCTTCCGCTGGAAGGGCGAGAACGTCTCGACCAACGAGGTCGCGGAGGTCTGCAACGGAGCACCGGGCGTGCTCGAGACCAACGTCTACGGCGTGCAGGTCCCCGGCGCAGACGGCCGGGCCGGCATGGCGGCGGTGAACACGGGCGAGGGGTTCGATCTCGCGGCGTTCGCCGGGTTCGTGAAGTCGGCGCTGCCCGGCTACCAGCGTCCGCTCTTCGTGCGCCTGCTGGGCGGCGAGATGCAGACCACCGGCACCTTCAAGCACCAGAAGGTGCGGTACCGGAACGAGGCGTTCGACCCCGGTCGGTGCCAGGACCCGCTCTACTACTTCGACGGAGAGTCGTACCAGCCCATCGACGCCGCGGTCTTCGACGCCATCGGCAGAGGTGAGATCCGCGTGGGCTGAGCGAGCGTGTCACGCCGGGAGGGATGGCTCGTGCCGCTTCGCGGCCCGGCGTTCCGGGCGCTCCCGCGCCCACTGCGATCGTTCTGCCTGGCGGCCTACGATAAACGAGGCGGGGTGGTAGACTGGGGCGCTCGTAGCCCCGTGGAGGCGAACCGCGTGATCCGAGTCCTTGCGATCCTGGCGCTGGCCTGCGCGCCCACCCTGGCCCGCGCCGTCGTCGACGTTCCCGGCGCCGCCCTCGACAACCCGGGTGTCCAGGATCTCCACGTGGGCTTCTACTACCGGCTGGGTCGCGTCGCCGAGGTGAAGGGAGCGCCCCCGCCGAACAGCGTGTCGGACGTCCGCGGCAACATCAAGGGCGGCTTCGTGAACCAGGGCGTTCAGTGGGACACGGTCTTTCCGTACTTCGTCCCGCCCGAGCCGAGCCCGATCGGCGCCCTGGCCCTGCCTCTCCCGGTCGCCCAGGGAGCGGTTGGAATCAACACCACCGCCCTGAACCCAGGCGACGGCCTCTTCCTCCAGGCGATCATCTACGAGCCGGACCAGGTCCGCCGCAAGGGCGACGGCACCAAGAGCGCCCAGGTGAAGATCCAGCAGAAGAAGCACGTGGCCGTGCGCTGGGGTCGCTTCCTGGGCAGCGGACAGAACATCTCCCAGGAGCAGTCGATCGGCGGCGGCACCCGCTACGAGGACTGCCGCGCCCAGCTGGACTTGAAGAGAAGGGCGAACAAGACGCCCGACACGGTGGCCCGCTTCAAGTTCAAGTGCAGCGGGAACAGCCCGGAGGTCCAGCAGATCAAGATGCTGCTGACGACCATCTTCGGCAAGTCGCGCAACGGGTTCGACCTGACCAACAGCTTCAGCGCCTACGACATCGCGCCCTGAGACGGAGCCTCCGCGTGAAGAAACTGCTCGCCATCCTCAGCCTGATCGCCCTGCCGGGCCTCGCCGCAGCCCAGAGTCAGTACCTGCCGGCCGTCGATCTCGACAACCCGGAGCTGGGTGACTTCGCCTTCGGCAACAGCTATCGCGGGGTCGTCGGCGAGGTCAAGGGCGAGCCGAACGGGACGGATCAGGGCGAGTGGATCGGAAACCTCGGGGCGTCGATCGGCCGGGACGGCCCCGACAGGATCTACTACGGGTTCCCCGCTCTTCTTTCGAAGGACGCCTCCTCGTGGCTGGTTCCCAGCTGGGCCAAGGGGGCCGTGGGCGTGCGCACCAGCCCCACCTTCCTGGTCGGACCCTTCGTGCAGGCCATCATCTACGAGCCCGACCGGGTGAAGCGGACCAAGGGCTTCCAGACCAAGGGCAAGGCGACCCTGAAGCAGAACAGCTGGGTCGCGGTCCGCTGGGGAATCTTCTCGGGCGACTCCCGCACATCCGCGATTTCGGGCGCAGCCCGGTACGAGGCGTGCAAGGCCTCCTTCGATCTCAAGTTCTCCCCCCAGAAGACGCCGCCGGCTCAGGCCCGGATGAAGTTCAAGTGCAGCGGAAACGATCCGGCGACCAAAGAGATCAAGGACGTGCTGGAGGGCCTCTTCGCCAAGCGCACCAGCGGCTTCGAGGTCCGGGCCAGCGGGTACTTCGACTAGGCCCGGATCGAACCCGATCCCCGTCCCTGGGCGTCGAGCAACTCGCGGGGCCGGGACCGAGTGCACGATCGGCTACCCTCCCCGGCGATCGCCGCCGGCGGTGCGCGTCCGAAGGGGACCATGGCACGACTGTCGTACGAGGCGTTGGCCCGCATCAACGCCCTGCTGATCGCGGTCTCCGCCGTGTCCGTGACGCTGGCCCTGGGCACCGCGGCCTACCTGTTCCTGGAGCGCGACCGGATCCGAGAGCTGAAGGGGACCCTGCTCGCGCAGCACGAGCTGCAGGCAGAGCTGCTGCGAGACGGCATGGCGAAGCACGCGCACTTTCCCCACCTGTCGCGGGACATCAGCTTCGTGCTCAACCCCGTCCTGGAGACCAGCACCTGGAAGGCGCGGGGGGAGCCGTACCCGATCAACGGCATCGGACTGCGCGGTGCGGAGATCGAGACGAAGGAGGCGGACACCGTGCGCATCGCGCTGGTGGGGGACTCCGTCTTCTTTGGCTACAAGCTGTCCGAGGAGGACCGCCTCGAGACCGTCATGCAGTCCCTGCTGGACCGTCTGCCGGAGGACGGCCGCTATCACGTGGTCACCGTCGCGCTCCCGGCCTGGAACGTCCGGGACCAGGACGCCTTCCTTCGCCACCACCTCGCCAGGATCGACCCCGACCACGTGATCTGGAGCTTCGGGCCCAACGACCAGGTCGACAGTCCCGGAACGGGGCCGCCGGGAATCCTGTTGACATGGAACGCCCCGCACAAGACTGCGGAGCAGCCCTTCCGTTTCGGCGGACCGGTTCGGATGAAGGCGAGCCCGGCCTACTCCATCCGGGCGCGCTGGCGCGACAACCTCGACCGGATCACGCGCTTCGCCGCCGAGCACGACGTGCCGGTGAGCTTGCTCTGGTGGCGGCCGAAGGATCGCGCGCTCCTGGACCGGGCGCTCGAGGAAGCGGACTTCGGGGCGCCGCTGGTGGTGGTCCCCGCGGAGTACCGCTACCAGGACGCCTGGTGCGTGGAGCCCACGGATTGCCATCCCAGCCGCTGGGCGAACGAGCGCGTCGCGATCGGCCTGCTGGGGGAGCTGGTCGAGCGGAATCGGGTCGCGCCGATCGCCTTCGACGCGGGCCAGTCGGAGATCCTCGGCGCCTTCGCCGCCGAACGCGGGCGCGCGACGACCGCGGCGGAACGGGACCGCTACTTCGGGCGAGGCGCCGAGCGCGTGCCCGGACGCATCTCCGGCGAAGAAGCCGCGGAGGCGGCGGTGTTCGGCCTGGAGGACGGCCGGATGGGCTTGAACGGCATGCTCCTGTTGCGGGGGCAACCCGGCCAGCGCACGCTCGCCATGGAGGTGGCCTCCCTCGGCCCGCGCCGCGGCAGCCAGGAGGTGCGGCTGGTGGTGAGGAACGAGGATGGGGAGGCCGCCGAGAGGCGCGTCGCGATCGGCGAGGCCGGAGCGGAAGTCCGGATGCAGGTGCCGGAGCCGGCGGGCTTCGGCCTGCTGGAGATCGAGTGGACCTTCGCCCACTCCGAGTGCGACAGCCCCAGCGCCTGCTACTCGGCGCGGCTCCTCGCTGCAGAGCTCCGGTGAGCCCGGGGAACGGATGATCTCGAGCGGCGCTTCGGCAATCGGCAGCCCGGTCAGATCACGCTCGCCGATTCGATCGAGCTGCCGGGGGAACTGAAGCGCCTGGGTCGCTCG
>JANQFA010000250.1 GCA_028278065.1 Myxococcota bacterium | reverse complement strand
CTTGAGACGGTTGTTGAGCTCGACCACCGCCTCGGGCTCGACGAAGAGGGTGGTGCCGGAGCCCGACGCGTCGTGCACGATGCCGCGCACCCGGCCGCGCGAGTCGCTCCGCACGGGCAACACGTAGCGGTCGTTGCGTACGGTGACGAACGAGTCGGAGAGACACTCCGCCACGTCGGGATCGTGCAGGTAGCGCTCCAGGCGCGACTGGAGCTCGGCCGAGAGGCCCCGCGAGCGGCTGCGCGCCTCCGCCAGCGCGGGGCTCGCGGCGTCGCGTACGTAGCCCTCGGCGTCCAGCGACCAGTCGATGTCCTCGACGAGCCGAGACTCCTCCTGGATGGTCCCCGCCCGGCTGGCCAGCCCCGGGGCGACTTCGGCGCGCGCGGCCAGGAAGCGGGCCGTGGCGTGCACAGCCTCCAGGGTCCGACCCAGGGCGAGCAGCTCGGCCGCCGAGAGGATCCCCCCGGCACCCAGACGGCGCAGGGAGCCCTCCAGCTCCGCCACCCCGCCCAGCGGGGGCAGGTCGCCTTCGTCGAGGATGGCGCGAGCCTCGCCGGTCTCGGCCAGGCTCTCCCGGGCCGCCGCGTCCGAGGTCTCGAAGATCTGCCCCTCGCCCAGGCGCGCGCGGGCCTGGGGCGTCGCCGCCAGGTCGGCGAGCCGCGCCGCCAGCTCCGGCCAGTCGAGCTGCTCCAGCGTGCGTCTGGACACGGCGAAGGGCATGGCGCGCAAGTCTAGCCGCCCACCTGCCGAAACAGCGCGGGATGGACGACGTCTTGACCGAAGCGGTCCTCGAGCGGTCCCGGGATCTCGATCGGCGAGACCTGTCCGAGATCCTCGCGACCATCCACGGCGAAGACCGGCGCGCTCTCGAAGCCGTCGGTCGGGTGCTGCCGGAGGTGGCGCGCGCCGCCGAGATCCTCGTGCTGGTGCTCTCGGGGGGAGGCCGCTGGGTCAACGTGGGCGCCGGCACGAGCGGCCGCATCGGTGTCCTCGACGCGGCGGAGATCCCGCCCACCTTCGGCTACCCGCACGACCGCGTCCAGGGCGTGATCGCCGGAGGCGAGGACGCCCTCATCCGGGCGGTCGAGGGAGCCGAGGATCGGGGCGCGGACGCCCGACGCGCCCTGCGCGAGCTGGACCTCCTGCCTGGCGACGCCGTCGTCGCGCTCTCGGCCAGCGGCCGCACCCCGTTCGCGCTGGCCGCGTTGGACGAGGCCCGGGAAGTGAGTGCCCGGCGCATCGCCGTCACCTGCGATCCGAACGCCCCGCTCACCGAGCACGCCGAGGTCACGATCGCGCCCGTCGTCGGACCGGAGGTCATTGCCGGCTCGACCCGCATGAAGGGTGGACTCGCCCAGAAGGCGGTGATGCACCTGCTCTCCACCGCCGTCATGGTCAAGCTCGGGCGCGTCGAGGGCAATCGGATGACCCATCTCCGCCCGGTCTCCAGCAAGCTGCGGCGTCGCGCCATCGGACTGGTGGCCTCGCTGGCCAACGTGACCGAGGCCGACGCGGCGCGCCTGCTCGATGAGCACGACGGCAGCGTCCGCAGCGCCGTCGACGCCGCCCGCCGTCGGGCATAGAGCGCGCCGTCGCGACGCCTGGAGCGCGCCGTCGCGGCGCCTAGAGCGCGCGCATCCCGGTGATCTTCTCGCCCAGGATCAGGGTGTGGACGTCGTGGGTGCCCTCGTACGTGCGCACGGTCTCGAGGTTCACCATGTGGCGCATCGACTGGTAGTCGTCGACGATTCCGTTGGCGCCCAGCAGGTCCCGGGCCTCGCGGGCGATGCGCAGGGCGATGTCCACGTTGTTGCGCTTCGCCATGGAGACCATGGCGTGCTCCATGTTCCCGTCGTCCTTGAGGCGGCCGAGGCGGAGCACCAGGAGCTGGCCCTTGGTGATCTCGGTCAGCATCTCGACGAGCTTCTGCTGGGTGAGCTGCTTGCCGGCCAGCGGCCCACCGGCCACGATGCGGTCGCGGGTGTAGTCGACGACCTCCTCGTAGCAGGCCATCGCCGCGCCGAGAACGCCCCAGGAGATTCCGTAGCGCGCCTGGGTGAGGCAGGAGAGAGGACCCTTCATGCCCGCGGCGTCCGGGAGCCGGTCCTCCTCGCCCAGCTCCACGTCCTGGAAGAAGAGCTCCGAGGTGACCGAGCCGCGCAGGGAGAACTTGCCCTTGATGTCGCGTGCCTCGTAGCCCGGCGTACCCTCGGGCACCAGGAAGCCGCGCACGCCCTCGTCCGTGGAGGCCCAGACCACGGCGACCTGCGCCAGGGTTCCGTTGGTGATCCAGCGCTTGGCCCCGTTCAGCAACCAGCGGTCGCCGCGGCGCTCGGCCCGGGTGCGCATGGCCGCGATGTGGCTGCCGAAGTCGGGCTCCGTCAGGCCGAAGCAGCCGATCGCCTCCCCGCTCTGGAGGGCGGGCAGCCAGCGCTGCTTCTGCGCCTCGGATCCGTAGGCGTGGATCGGATACATCACCAGCGCGCCCTGCACCGACGCGAAGGAGCGCAGGCCCGAGTCGCCGCGCTCGAGCTCCTGCATGACCAGGCCGTAGGCGACATTGTTCATCCCCGCACAGCCGTACCCGTGCAGGTTCGCGCCGAAGAGACCCAGCTCCGCCATGCGCGGCACCAGCTCCATCGGGAACGAGCCGTCCTGGCGCACGTGCTCCTGGATCACCGGCAGGAACTCCCGCGAGACGAACTCGCGCACGCTCTCCCGCGCCAGCTTCTCCTCGTCGTCGAGAAGATCGTCGATCCGCATGAAGTCGACACCGTGGAAGTCAGCCAAGACGATTCTCCTCGGAAGGGCCCGGAGCGATCGCCGCGAGCGCCGATTCGGCGGCGCGGAGACCGGATGCGACGGCCCCCTCGACGCTGGGGGCGACGAGGTGGTCGCCGGCGAACCAGATGCGGCGGCCGCAGGCGGCGCGATCGGCTTCGACCCGTCGGAATCGGGCCAGCGCCCGATAGCGGCCCACCTCGAAGCTCGGGAGGGCGCGCTCCCAGCGCGCCACGCTCACCTCGAGGGTGCGGTCCCGGGCGATCGGGTGCACGCGCTCCAGCACCGCGCAGAGGCTCTTGGCGATCGCGTCGTCGGGCGCGGCCAGGTGCTCCCGGCTCCAGTCCGAGCGGGCCACCACGCGCGCCACGGCGTGGCCGTCGGGAACGCGGCCCCCCTGGCGCCCGGGCTCGATGGCGATCGACGCCACCGGCAGCCGCTCGCGACGAGGAACCCGCGCTCGCACGTAGCGAGGCACACCGGGGTCGTCCAAGAGCACCTCCGCGCTGATCGCGGGCTCGTAGGTGACTCCGGCGTGAAAGTCGCGTTCCGCCGGGGCCATCGCTTCACCGGCCAGACGCGCGGCCTCGGGGGCAGGAACGGCGACGATCACCGCATCCGCGCCGGCGGTACCCTCGGCCTCGTCGCGGCGGAAGCGCACCAGCGCCCCGCGCCTCCCCTCGCACTCCACCGAGCCCACCTCGACCCCGCCGCGCACGTCGACGCCGTCCGCGAGGGCGGCGACGAAGCCGCCCGCCCCGCGCCGGAAGAGGGCGGGACGCGCCCCGCGGCGCGCGGCGTGTCGCAGCAGGAAGAGGACCCGACTCGTCTCGTCCTCGTCGCCCAGACAGTCGCTGGTGGTCTCGGGGCCCATCCAGGCCTCCAGCACCCCGGCGCCGAAGTAGAGCCGCGCGAAGTCGGAGAGGCTGCGGTCGTCGTGGGGCGCGGCCCGCTCGGGCCGCGCCGGATCGAGGTTGGGCCCGTAGCGTCGCAGGAGGCGCTCGAGGCGCAGGGTACGCAGGGCCTGGCGCAGATCGATCCCGCGCCGACGCAGGAGGTCGAGGGGGCGCGTGCCCGGCAGCTCGTGCAGAAAGCGACCGTCCAGCAGGGCGTCGCCGGCCGAGCGCAGCACCTGCAGCTCGTCGCCCATGCCCTCCTCGGCCAGGAGCCCACGCAGGGCGCCGTCGCTCGTCGAGAGGACCGGGGCGGACGGCTCGCGGGTGAAGCCCTCCCGGGTCCGCCCCCTCAGCCGCCCGCCGGGCCGCGTGGCACGCTCCAGCACCGCCACGTCGGCGCCCGCGCGAGCGAGACGACGCGCGGCGGCCAGGCCGGCCGCTCCAGCGCCGACGACCAGGATGCGGGGGGTAGGGGCCAAGCTGGATTTTCCCTCCGGGGGCGGGATCTTAGCAGTCCGCCGGCCGCAGGCCCGCCGGCTCCGAACCATCCGGGCACCCGGCGCGTATTACCGCGCGAGCCGGAGGAGGGCTCGGGTACCGTGGCCGTCAGTGAACTCGGACGAGCAGCTCATGCGCAGGGTGCAGCGGGGGGACGAAGGCGCCCTCGGCGAGCTCATGGAGCGCTATCGACCTCGTCTCTTCGGCTTCCTGATGAAGCGCGCGCCCGACGCGGCCGACGATCTCTTCCAGGAGACCTGGATCCGGGTGGTCCGCGCGCGCGACTCGTTCGACCCCGAGCGACGCTTCTCCACCTGGCTCTTCCAGATCGCGAACAATCTCTGTCGCGACCGGGGACGCCGGCGGCGCGTGGAGGAAGGCTACTTGCAGACGGCCCGTGAAGAGGTGAAGAGCGCGCCGGGATTCCTCGAGACCCCGCCGCTCGATCTGCGTCTCGACATGCACCGGCGCCTCGCGGCGCTGCCGGAGCGTCTGCGCGAGGTGTTGGTCCTGCGCTACTACCACCAGCTCGGCGAGGCGGACATCGCGGAGATCGTCGGCATCCCTCGCGGCACCGTGAAGAGCAGGCTGCACAGCGCAGTGCGCGCGCTGCGCGACCAGGAGGCCCCATCGTGAGCGAGCCCTGCGCGGGTGTCCAGGAGCGGATGGTCGAGGCACTGCTCGCGCAGCGCGATGCGGGCGCCCCCGACCTGGCCCACGCCGAGTCGTGCGACGCGTGCCGGGCGCACCGCGACGATCTGATGGCCCTGCGGGCCGGTCTCGACGCAGAGCCCTGGCCCGAGCTGCCCGAAGCGCTGGCCGAGCGCGCGCGCGCGGCGGCGTTCGCGGAGCTGGCCGCGACCGCAGAGCCGGCCCGCGCCCCGCTGCCCGAGGGCTTCGGGCGCCAGCTCGTGCGCGTGCTCGCCGCACCGGCCCTGCTCCTGCCCGTCATCGTGGCCTGGAACGCGGCCGTGCTCTTCTTCGCCGCGGAGCTCCTGGCGGGCGCGGTTCCCGCCGCGGTGCTGACCACCGCCGGCGCCTTCTACGCCCTGGCCGCAGGCGGCTCGGTGGCGCTCCTGTTCGGCTCGATTCCCTTCGTCGCCCAGCTCGAAGCCCGGCGACGACTCTGCGAGGTGACCCCGTGACCGACACCAAGCGCTGTCCCTACTGTGCGGAGGAGATCCGGGAAGAGGCGGTCAAGTGCCGTTACTGCGGCTCGTTCCTCGACGAGCGTCCGGCGGGCGCCAGCGTTCTCTCGGAGCCGTGGACCCGCCAGCGCCGCGGCGCCATGCTGGCCGGCGTCTGCGCCGGCCTGGCGGAGCGCTTCGAGGTGTCCGTCACCGTCATCCGACTGGCGTTCGTGATCTCGTTCCTGCTCGGGTTCGGGACGAGCCTGCTCCTCTACGCCGTCCTCTGGGTGGTGATGCCGATCGAGGAGGAGGCGCCGCGGCGGCGGCTCGACGATCCGGACCGGCCCTACGGGGCCATCGACTGAGGGTCGTCCCAGAGGGCCTCGAGCCCGCGCACCACGTCGTGCAGGGTGTCGAAGGGCTCGTAGCGCGCGCCCCGGCGCGCCATCTCGACCGCCAGCGAGTCCTTGGCGAACGCGACGTCCGCCGCGAGGGCGCCGCACAGGTCGGAGACGCGACCATTCCCCACGTGGACCACCACCGCGTCGGGGCGCTCGGACCGCAGCGCGTCGATGCGACCGGCCTTGCACAGGCCGGTGCCACAGAAGCAGCTGGGATCGGACAGACCGCGCGCGATGCGCCAGGTGTGGTTCTCGAACCAGAGCTTGTTGGCGTCGTACTCGAAGCGCACGCCGAGCAGCTCCTGGAGCCGGTCCAGGTTGTAGTCGAAGCCGTCGGAGAGGACCCGGAACGGGACGTTCCGCTTGGCGCACCAGTCCATCAGCGCGGTCGCCCCGGGGTCGAGGGAGATCGTGCGCAGGAATGCGTCGAGCTGGTCCTCGGAGCAGGGCAGACCCTCGATGATCTCCTCGTTGTACTCCCAGGCGTCGATCTCGCCCGCCTCGTAGCGCGCCCAGGCTGCGGGTCGCAGGTCGCCCGCGTACTGCACGGCCAGGCTGGCGCCCACGTCCTGGTCGATGAGGGTGCCGTCCATGTCGCAGAAGACCGCCAGGGTGGCGGGTCCGCGCAGGCGGAAGAGACGCGAGCCGTGGGCCGGGAGTGTGTGGCGCAGGGGAGCGTCCGCCCCAGCCAGGCCCAGGGCCGCGGGATCGACGCTGCGCACGGCCTCGCTGTCCCCGGCGTTGACCAGGGCGACGACGCTTCCCGCCAGGGTGCGGGCGGCCACGCCCTCGGGAATCGAGGCGTCGAGGAATCCGAGGGCGCGGGCCGTGCCCGCCGCACCGCCCCCGTCCACGCGCCGCGCGACGTCGAAGGTGTCCGCCACCAGCCTGCGGCTGTCCTCGCCGAGGAGCGGAACGTCGTCCGAGAAGATCGCCATGCCGCCGCTGGCCGCGACGGTGTGGGCGAGGGTGGCGGCCTCGATGCGCGAGAGAGCGGTCCCCTCGATGCGCGACATCAGGCAGTCCGGGTCGTTCTGCCAGAGGCGCCGGTGCATCCACATCCGATTCAGCACGTTGCGGACGGCGCTCTTCGTCGAAGGCTGGCTGGACTCCGCGCCGGGGATCGGCACCGGAGCGTCGCTCGCCCAGCTGGGCGCCACGTCGGGACCGATGCGCATGCCGTCGACGATCCCCACCGCGGCTCCGAGGGGACAGCCGCAGCCGAGCAGGAACGCCTCTTCCCCGCAGCCGCGCCGGATCGCCTCGAGCCCCGCGCGCAGTCGCTGCGCCCGCGAGAGATGGGGGTCCGCGCCGATCGCCCGCATCGCCTGGCTGAAGAGGAAGTCGAGCTTCTGGTAGGTGAAGCCCATGTCGACCAGCGCCCGGAAGGTGGACTCCAGGTGGTCGCGCACCGGCTCGAGCGAGGCGTCGAGCACGTAGACCATGGCGTCGGGCGTCCACTCGGGGTGGAGGAGGCCGCGGAAGAGGCCGTCGGCATCTCGCAGCAGCCACTCGGGGCGCTCCGCGAAGAGCCGGCTGCCCGACACCACGTTGAAGGGCGCCGTCCAGAGACCCGCCTCGAAGCCCGCGGCGCGGATCTCCTGCGCCAGCGGCGCGATCCCGCGCGGGAACTTCTCGTTGGTCTCGAGCCAGTCGCCGATGGCGCGCTGGTAGCCGTCGTCGATCTGCACGACCGAGGCCGGGATCTCGTCGCGGGCTGCAGCGAGCGCCTCGAGGTTGCGCAGCACATCGGCTTCGCTCACGTCGTGGAAGAAGTGGTACCAGGTGCACCAGCCAACCCGGAACGGCGCTCCCGTACGCGCGTCGGCCAGTCGGCCGTGCTCGGCGGCGTGGTCCTCGAGCAGGACCTGCGGATCGGCACCCAGCGCCACCCGCACACGCTCGGTCTCGCGGGTGTCGCCGGGCGCCACCGGCGCCTCGATGCAGACCTCCGTCTCGATGCGAACGCCGTCGCCGTCGCGGCGCAGGAAGACCACGCCGAAGCCGCGACCGCGCTCCAGCACTCCGACCAGCGCGGCGGCACCGGGACCGCAGACCGCGGCGCTCACGCCGTCGGACTCGTGCCACCCGGCGCGATCGGGCGGCGGCTCGCCGAGAGCGTGCCACATGCCGCGCAGCCAGGGTCCCGACGGGAAGGGCGGCTCGCCGGCATCGTCCAGCACCCGCCCTTCGGTGTTCGACCAGCTCTGCCAGCCGTGCCGCAGGAAGCGCACGTGCGCCGTGTCGACCTCGCGCCAGCGAACGCCGAGCACCACTGCGTCGAGCTCGTGCGTCGCGTCCCCGGTGTTCTGAACCTCGACGTCGAAGCTCGCGGCGTCGCCCTCGACGTCCACCGAGACCGAGAGTCGCCAGGGGCCGACCGCCACACGGCCGGGCGCGAGGCGCCCCTCCCCGAAGAAGGCCTGGCCGTCCTCCCGCCAGCGCACGCCCAGGCGAACGGGCTCGAGGGATCCTGCTGAATCGTGGCGGACGAGGGGCGCGGGACGGGGCATCGGCCGGGGAGTATAACGAGGGGATCATGGCCTCCCGGAGCGATCTCCCGACCCGGCTCGCGAGCGGGCCCGTCCTGTGCCTGGACGGCGCCACGGGGACGGAGCTCGAAGCGCGGGGCGTTCCCTGCGAGCTGCCGCTCTGGTCGGCCCACGCGCTCGTCGAGGCGCCCGGGGTGGTGGAGGCGATCCATCGCGACTACGTGGAAGCGGGTGCCGAGGCGCTCACCGCCAACACCTTCCGAACCCAGGCGCGCGCGCTGGCTCGCGGCGGCCTGACCGGTCGGGACGAGGAGCTCACGCGGCTGGCCGTGGAGCTCGCCCGCCGCGCCGCCGACGCACGGTCCTGGGTTCTCGGCTCCGCACCGCCGCTCGAGGACTGCTACCGCCCGGAGCTCGCGCCCGACCCGGGGGTGCTGACCCCCGAGCACGCGGCCCACGCCCGCAATCTCGCCCGCGCCGGAGTCGACGCCGTCTTCGCCGAGACACACAACACGGTCCGCGAGGCGGTCGCCGCGCTGGAGGCGGCAGGCGCGGCCGGGCTCCCGGCGCTGGTCAGCTTCGTCTGCGACGCGCACGCCTGCCTCCTCTCCGGCGAGTCCCTGGAGGAAGCGCTCGCCGCCGTCGCCCCCCTGGCCCCGATCGCGGTCGGCGTGAACTGCCTGCCCCCGGACCACGCGGACGCGTGTCTCGCTCCGCTCGCCCGATCGGGCCTGCCCTTCGGCATCGCCGCGAACCTGGGTGCGCCCGGCGAGCGGCCCGGAGCGCCGCGCGAGCACGACTGCACGCCCGAGGAGTTCGCGACGCGCGCCTCGGCGTGGCGCAACGCGGGCGCAGCCTGGATCGGGGGCTGCTGCGGCACCACGCCTGCGCACCTTCGAGCGCTCGCTCTGCAGCTCCGCGTCTGAATCGACACATTTTGTGTCACTCCGCCGACCGCGAGGACGCAGCCCGGATGCAGCGCAATGCGCAGGGGTTGTGATCGTCGTTACCAGAAACAAGGGGTTACGCCGAACCCGCCCGCGCTGGCACGCCGCTTGCTCTTATCAGGGCCATACGCGCCCGGGCCGGCAACCCCTCCCCTCGCACCGTGCGAGGTGCCGGCCCGGGCGTTCCCTTTTGCCGCTAGACTGCGAGCGGATGTCGAAGCTTCCGCCCGTCCTTCCGCACCCCCGGCACATCGAACCGCATCCCGGGCGCTACCGGGTCGAAGCGCGGCCCGTGGTCCTTCCCGAGGGCGCCGACGATGGCGACTTCGCCAGCGCCCGGGTGCTGGTGGATCGCATCGAGGTCGCCTGCGGACGCAGGCCTCCGATCGAGACCCACGCGCGCCGCGAGGACCTGGGCCCGCGCATCGAGCTGGCCCGCCGCGGCGAGGAGGGCGAGGCCTACGCCATCGACGTCTCCAGCGAGCGCATCTTCCTCGCCGCCGAGGGGCCGCCCGGCCTGCGCTGGGCCGTCGAGACCCTGGCGCAGCTCGTCGATCCGCGCGGTGGAATCCCGGGGTGCCGCATCGACGACGGTCCCGCCTTCCGCCACCGCGGCGTGATGCTGGACGTGTGCCGCGGCAAGGTGCCCACCCGGGAGTGCCTCTTCGAGCTGATCGACCGCTGTGCGCGCCTCAAGCTGAACGTCCTCATGCTCCATCAGGAGCACACCTTCCGCTTCCGCCGCCATCCCGAGATCGGCCGCGAGTCCTCGCCCATGGATGCCGAGACCCTGCGCGCGGTGGACGCCTACGCCGCCGCGAACCACGTGGAGTTCGTGCCCTGCCTCCAGTCCCTCGGGCACATGGCGAACATCCTCGGCATCGAGCGCTACGCACACCTGGCCGAGAGCGACGCGCGCTGGACCATCTCACCGGCCGACCCCGGGACCTACACCTTGCTCGGCGAGCTCTACGACGAGTACCTGCCCAACTTCCGCTCGCGCCTCTTCAACGCCAACTGCGACGAGCCCTTCGATCTCGAGCAGGGACGCTCCCGGGAGCGTGGCCGCAAGCTGGGTGGCGGCGGCGTCTACCTGGAGCACGTCCACCGGGTTCGCGACCTGGTCTCCGAGCGCGGCAAACGACTCATGATCTGGGGCGACGTGGTGCACAAGCACCCCGGCCGCATCCCGGACATCGGGCGCGAGATCGTGATGCTCGACTGGTGGTACGAGGCCCAGTTCGACTACGAGCGGATCAAGCAGTTCGCGGAGAACGGGATCGAGTTCTGGGTCTGTCCGGGAACCTCCACCTGGAACTGCCTCTTCCCGCGCGTGAAGAACTCGCTGGCCAACATCAGCGGCTACGCGAGCGCCGGGCGGCGGCACGGCGCGTCGGGCCTGCTGGTCACGGACTGGGGCGACTTCGGCCACTACAACCTGCTGGGGAACTCCTGGTTCGGCTACGCGTGGGCGGCCCAGGAGGCCTGGTCCGGGCTGGTCCCGGACGGCCACTTCGACCGGGCGTTCTCGCGGATGTTCTTCGGGGATGCGAGCGGTGCGGCCGGCCGCGCCTGGCGCGCCCTGGGCGACGTCCACGACCCGGGCTTCCGGATCTTCAACGGCTCCGCCCTGCAGATCCTCTTCTTCGACGACGTGGACACCGGGCTCTTCGTGGAGGGCGCGCGCGACGGGGCCCTGCGACGCTGCGCGGTGAAGCTGGAGAAGCTGCGCGCGCGCCTGGCGGAGCCGAAGGTCTTCGGCGCCGACACCCTCACACGCGAGGAGATCCTCTACGCGGTCGACGCATCCCTGTTCAGCGTGCGCAAGGCGTCGGCGGGCCGCGCCTACATCGCCTGGCGGCGCAAGCCGGCAGGCCTGAAGGGCCGCGAACGCCGCAGCCTCTCCCGCGAGCTGGCCGCCCTGGCCGCCGAGCAGGTCGCCCTGGCGCGCCGCCTGCGCCGCCTCTGGATGGCGCGCAGCGCGCCCTCCGACTTCGCCCGCACGAAGAAGCGCATCGACGCCTCGGTGCGCAGCCTGCGCCGCGCCTCCCGCGCCCTCGACAAGAACCGCCCCTCCAAGCCGCCGCCGCCCCATCCGGGCATCCAGCCCCGCGACGCCTTCGTGGCCATGCGCGACGGCTACGGCCGCTTCTAGGCACCCTGATCCGTCGGCAGGTAGCGGTGCTACGGCAGGTTCCTGGCCTTGATCGGGTAGGAGATGCCCGGCGGATGATTGAGTGTGTCGGGGCCGGGCCCGAAGTCGACGGTGGCCTTCACCAGGAAGTCGCCGAGGTTGAGCGTGTCGCTCTCGGCGCCCAGCTTGGCCTTGAGCGTCACGGCATTGGACTGGAGCGTGACGAGGTCCGGGCCCGCTCCCGTCGTGACCTTCACGGACTTGCCGAGGATCTGGCCTCGGAGGTGCACCGTGCTCCCCCCTGCGTTGGGTAGCCGGACCGCCACGTTCTTGCCGATCGTGGTCCCCGCCTCCGCCTCCAGGCGTGCCTGACCCTCATCGTTCGCCTTGACCGACAGCTTGCCCCCTACCCGGGCACCGTCCGTGAGCACGATCTCCTGCACCGGACCCGGTCCGACCCCGCCCAGGTTGACCAGCAGGTTCCCCCCGATGTCCGTGCCCGCGCCGTTCCCGCCCAGCTCGATGTCGTCGTCCCGCGGCCCTCCGAGGATCTTCGCGTTGCCGCCCACGACGAGACCCCCACCGATCGTCGTCCAGGTGTCCTGCTCGTCCTTCTTCCCGTTGACGAAGAGGCTCTTCCCGACCGACAGGTCCCCCTGGATGTTGATGAGGTCGGCTCCCACCAGCTTGGCGCCGAGCTGGACGGTCACGTCGTTGCCGCCGTCCCGGAACGTGTCGTCCCCGCTGCCCAGGTCCACCAGCAGGCTCTTTGCGATGGACATCGGCCCGTTCACGCCCAGGTCCACCGTCGTGCCGCCGTCGCCCGCCTTGATCTTCAGGCTGCCCCCGATGTGGTTGACGTCGCCGATGAAGTCGACCTCCCCCACGTCCGGGACCCGGAGGTCGAGGTTGCCGGGAAGCGCCTGGTCCAGGTCGATGATGAGCGGTCCGCCCGCCCCGGGCAGCATGACCACTTTGATGCTCTTGGGGACGCCGGGGAACAGCTGCCCGAGGCCCTCGGAGACCGTGAGATCGTCGTCGCCGACACGCACGATCAGGAAGCCGCTGTCGAAGGTCTGGGTGATCGTCACCGCGCCCGGCGGACTCCCCTTGACGGCGAAGCCGGCCTGGGCGGGCGACGCGGCCAGGAGCGCGACGCAGGCGGCCAGGATCTGCGGGAGGGTCGCTCGCCTCATGCGGTGGATCCTACACGGATCCTGCGACTCTCAGGGCAGGTTCTTGAGCTTCGCGGGATAGGGCGGGTTGGCGGGACCCAGGAAGGTGTCGGTTCCCGGCCCGAAGTCCGCCTTCAGCGAGGTGAGGCCGCTGTCGGACACGCTGAGTGTGTCCTCGCCGTCGGCCAGCTTCACCTTGAGGGCGATCGGGCCGCTGACCGAGATGTCCACGAAGTCCTGCGCCGCCCCCCCGGTGTACTTGATCGACTTCCCCCCGAGGTCGCCTCTCAGGACCACCGTGTTGGTTCCGGGGCCGGTGAACTGGATCGCGATGTTCTTGCCGATCCGCGTGGTCGCGCTGGTGTTCAGGTCCGCGCCGTCGACGGGTCCCTGCGCCTTCAGGGACAGCTTTCCTTCGACGACCCCGCCGTTGCCCAGATCGACCGACTGCTCCATGCCCGTGAGGTCGTCCCCCAGGTTCGCGATGAGGTTCTTCCCGACCCGCGTTCCCGCCCCGGAGCCCGCCAGGCGCAGCGAGTCGGTGGCATTCCCGCCGAGGTACTTGAGGCTCCCGTCGACGAAGAGCCCGCCCGTCGCCAGCAGGTTCCCCCCGGTCGGATCCTTCTTCCCGTTCCAGGACAGGTTCTTGCCCACCAGCATGTCGTCCTGGATCTCGAAGAGGTTCACCCCCACCAGCTTCACGCCCAGGTTGACGCCGAGCGGGTTGCCGTTGTCGCGGAGCACATCGCCTCCCGTTCCCAGGTCGGCGATCAGGTTCTTCCCGATCGTGAGCCCCTGGTTGATGCCCAGGTCGACGTTCGTCGAGCCGCCTCCCGCCTTGATCTTGAGGCTGCCCCCGATGCTGTTGACGTCGCCGTTGAAGTTGACGTCCGCCACGTCGGGAATCCGCAGGTCGAGGCTCCCGGGAAGCGCCTGATCCAGATCGATGGTGAGCGGCCCGCCCGCCCCGGGCAGCATGACCACCTTGATGTTCTTGGGGATCCCCGGCACCTGCTGCCCGAGGCCCTCGGAGACCGTGAGCATGTTGTCTCCGAGCCGCACGATCAGGAAGCCGCCGTCCGAGGTCTGGGTGATCGTGACCGCCCCGGGCGGCGAGCCCTTGATGGAGAAGCCCGCCTGGGCAGGCGCAGAGGCGAGCAGCACGACGCCCATCCCCAGGAGGCAGCGCCGCAGCCAGGACACGGCCGTCGAATCCACGGGTCAGATCCCGGCTTCGAAGTTCTTGAGCGTCAGCGGGTAGGGAGGGCCCAACGGAACGCTGAACGTGTCGGTGTTCTTGCCGCCGTCCAGCTTGGCCGAGGACAGCTCGGTGGTGATGCCGGGATCGATGTGCACGTGGTCGTTGCCACTCCCGAGCTTGACGGTCAGCTTCGTCGGCTTGCCGCGTGCGTCGTAGAAGACGCTGTCGTTGCCCGGCCCACCGTTGTACTTCGCGGCCTTGCCGTCGATCTCGCCCTCGATGTCTGCGTCGTTCATGCCCGGACCGCTGAACTTGATGGAGAGGTTGCCGCCGATCGTCGTGAGCTCGTCGCTGTCGTAGCGCGTCGTGCCGTCCGACTTGCCCGCCTTGATCGACACGTTGCCTTCGATGATGCAGAAGTTCCTCAGGTCGACGAGCTGCACTCCGGCGACATCGTCGGGGCCCAGGTTCACCATCAGGTTGCCACCGACACCGAGTGTGCCGCCGAACGCATCGAACTGGTCCCGAGACGCGCCGCCGATGTACTTGATGCTGCCCTCGACGTCGAGCGAGCCCTGCACGACGAGCTGAGCCGCCCCCGCGCTCTTCTTGCCTTTCCATGTGAGGTTCTTCCCGACGTCCGCGTCCTCGCCCACGTCGAACATCTCGACGCCCGTCAGCTTGAGCGCGAGCTCGACATCGAGGTCGTTCCCATCGACGCGGACCCGATCCTCGCCGTCTCCCAGGTTCACGATGAGGCTCTTTCCGACCCGGAGCTCGGCGTTCGGCGACAGATCCACGAGGGTGGAGCCCCCGCGCCCCTGGATCTTCACGTTCCCTCCGACTCCGTTGGCGTCGCCGGAGAGGTCGACCTCGACGACGTCGGCGACACGGAGGTCCAGATTGCCCGGGAGATCCTGGTCCAGGTCGATCGTCAAGGGTCCCGTGGTATCCGGGAGCATGACGACCTTCAGGTTCTTCGGAACACCGGGGAACACCTGTCCGAGCCCCTCGGTCACCATGAGCTCGTCCCCACCGAGGCGTACCAGGAGACCTCCGCCGTCCGAGGTCTGCGTCACGGTCACCGACCCCGGCGGCGATCCCTTCACCGTGAACCCGGCCTGGGCAGCCGGCGCGGCCAGACCAATGGCAAGCCCTGTGATCGTGGCGATGCCTCGCATGGAACGGTCTCCTACGGCAGGTTCTTGGTCGTGATGGGGTAGGCCGGAGCGGCGGGTGGATCGAACGTGTCGGCCCCCGGGCCGAAGTCGATCTTCGCGCTCACCAGCTCGGTCTCGTCCTGGATGGTGACGTGGTCGTCGCCGGCACCGAGCTTCGCCTTCAGGCTGCCTCTCGGATCCGAGAAGTCCTGGACGAGTCGGACCTCCAGGTCGTCGACTCCCGAGCCTCCGACGTAGCGGAGGGTCCTGGCGAAGAAGTAGCCCATCAGGTCCACGGAGTTGGGCCCCGGGCCGGGCAGCTTGAGCAGGATCTGGTCTTCGAATATGGAATCGGCGTCCGTGAGGAGCGTCACCCCGGCGGACGACCGCGCGGCCGTCATCTTGAGGGTCCCCGCCCCCGCGTCGCGAAGATCCACGAGCTGGGGCGGCCCATCCGGAGCTCCCTTCAGGTTCACGACGAAGCGGTACGGGACCCCGCCCCCGCCTCCGAAGACCAGCTGGTCCCTGCCGTCGGCACCCTTGAAGCGGAGGTTCATGAAGCTCGCGTAGCCCGTCGCATCGAGCTCCCCGGCCTCCCCCGGCAGGACCTTCCAGGTCGCGTTCTCGAGGACCCACAGCATCTCCGAGACGGCCAACCGGTCTACGCCCTTGAGGAGCAGGTCGTCCTCGGCAATGAAGCCGACCCCCGCATCACTCACGGTGTCGTAGCCGCGACCCAGGTTGAGCGTGACGTTTCCGCCCACCTGGAGGTGCTGCGCCCCCTCGAACGAGACGAGGTGGCCCCCGTCCCCGCTCCGGATCTTGAGCCGGCCGCGGATCTGGTTCACGTCGCCGATGAACGCGACGGCACCGGACGCCCCGAGCCGGAGATCGAGATTCCCTGCCAGGATCCAGTCGAGGTCCACGTCGAGGTCGCCGTCGCCTGGCAGCATCTTGATCCGGATGGAGTTCGGCGGCTCCGAGAACGCCTGGAAGCCCGTGCCGTCGCTGACCACGTAGCTGGTCTGCGTCACCCGGATCGAGAGCTTCCCGTCGTCGGCGGTCTGCTCGATCTTCAGCGTGCCGGTGGGGCTGCCGGTGACCTCGTAGGCGGCACGGGAGGGCAGCGGGAGGAAGCCCACCAGCGCGAGCACGAACGGGGCGAGAACTCTGGGCTCCATGCAGCCTCCTCGCGCGCCAGCGTACACCGGAGCGTGGCCGGGCGCGAAGGAGGCCTAGAGCGTCTCCACCCGCCGCCGGGGCTCGTCGACGCCCAGGATCATGATCGCCAGCGCGAGGGTCTTGAAGGCGATCGCGGCGACGATGACGGGGGCATAGGAGGCGCTGGCGGCGAGGATCCCGGCCACGATGGGGCCGACGACGCCCAGGGCCTCGGAGGTGGTGTTGGCCACGGCGATCTGCATGGGGATGTCCTCGCGCTGGCCGAACTCGAGCACCAGGTTCTGGCTCGACATCATGAAGCCGCCGAGTCCGGCGGCGATGCCCGCGTAGGCGACCAGGATCCAGGCGAAGCTCGCGGTGGTCAGGAGCAGGACGGCCGCCGCGATCCAGGCGCCGACCGACAGCAGGAAGGTGGCGCGGAAGCCGGTGCGGTCGGCGATGACGCCCCAGATGAGCTGGAAGGTGGACTGGGAGATCGCGAAGACCGCGGTCAGCTGGCCGAGCTGGGTTCCGCTGATCTCCAGCCGGGTGCCCGCGTAGAGGATGTAGAAGGGCATGGCCATGCGGCCCGCGACGCCCAGCGCGCGAGAGATGAAGTAGAAGGTGAAGGCGCGATCGCCGCGCAGGAGCTCGGGCAGCTCGCGGATGCGCTGGCGCACGCGGCTCTTCTCGCGAACCGTGGGGGAGTCCGGCTCGCGCACGAAGGTGAGCATCGCGAGTCCGGCGGCGGTGAGCAGGAACGCCATCAGGAAGGTGGACGCGTAGCCGTTGCCCAGAGCCTCCTGGTCGATGAGCCATCCGCCGAAGCGGCCGACGAAGGCCGCGGTGACGCCCGCGAGGAAGTTCCGCAGGCCCATCAGGAAGCCGCGCCGCTCGACGGGGATCACCTTGGAGACGAGCGTGTTGAAGATGACACCCTGCATGCCGAGGAAGAAGCCGAAGAAGCCCAGCAGCAGGCAGACCGCCGCAGCGTTCCACTCGCGGGGCAGGAAGAACCCGGCGAGCGCGATCCCCAGGACCTGGACCCGCATCAGCGCCCCGACCACGAAGCCGACCGGAAGCACCTTGCGCCGATGCTCCACCACGCTGGCTGCGAAGATCGGTGTCAACGCCATGCCCAGGGCCTGGAGACCCCGGGCCAGGCCCACCACGATGCTCGATCCCGAGAGCTCGAACACATAGAAGGGGATGAAGGTGGGAGCGTTGAGCAGGCGGAAGCCGGTCTGGCCGAGGAGCCCGTGGCAGAGGTGCGCCACGTAGTTGCGACGCAGATTGACCTGGACCTCCTCGCGGAAGCGCTCCTCGCTCACGCGAGCACGCGCCGGGCGACACCTGCCAGGTAGACCGAGCCCGCAGCGCAGACCAGGTCGTCGGCTTCGAGACCGTCGAGGGCGAGGCGGAGCGCGCGTTCGGGCTCGGCCTCCGAGTGCACCGCCACATCGAGCTTGAGCGCGCGCAGCGCGGACGCGACGTCGGCCGGCTCCAGGGATCGGGTCGGCTCCGCCTTCGTCACGATCACCTCGTCGAAGGCGGGAGCCAGCTCCGAGAGGATCGCCGCGAGGTTCTTCCCGGCGGACACCGAGAGGACCAGGCGGGCCCGGCGTCGCGGCAGGCCGCCCAGCGCCAGCGCCAGGGCATGCGCCGAGGCGGCTGTGTGGGCGCCGTCCACGACCCGCCACGGCGCCCGGCCCAGCACCTCGACGCGACCCGGCAGCCGCACCTGTGCGAGTCCCTTGGCGGCCACCTCGGCCAGCTCGGCGCCGCGCGGAGCTCCGGGCAGACGGTTGATGCAGCCGAGCGCCACGGCGGCGTTGTGAACCTGGTGCGCGCCGGGGACGGGAAGCCGCAGATCGGCGTCGAGACCATCGTCGCGCACCTGGAAGCGGGTGCCGCCCACATCCTGCGTGCAGAGGCCGAGCTCCAGGCCCCCGGAGCCCAGTCGTGTCAGGGAAGCGGCCCGTTCGCGTGCGATGCGAGCCACCACGGTCCGGGCTTCGTCGGGGAGCACACCGGTCACGACGGGGACGCCGGGCTTGATGATGCCGGCCTTCTCCCCGGCGATCTCCGCGAGTGTGTCGCCCAGCCGGTCGGTGTGCTCCAGCTCGATGGTGGTGATGGCGCAGACCTGGGGAAGGACGACGTTGGTGGAGTCGAGTCGCCCGCCCAGACCCACCTCCAGGATCACCCGGTCCAGCCGTGCCGCGCGGAAGAGCAGGAGCGCCGCCGCGACGGTGGCATCGAAGAAGGTGGGCGCGTCCTCGGGCCGCTCGGCGCGCATCGCCTCCACGTGCGGTCGCAACCGCTCCACCGCGGCCGCCAGCGCGTCGGCCGAGACCTCCGCGCCGTCGATCCGAAAGCGCTCCGTCCAGCTTTCGAGATGCGGGGAGGTGAACACACCGACGCGCTCGCCGGCCGCCTGCAGCACGGCCTCGGCCAGCAGCGCGGTCGATCCCTTGCCCTTGGATCCCGCCACGTGGAGGATGGCCAGGCCGTCCTGGGGGCGGCCCAGGCGCTCGAGCAGCCGCTCGATCGGCCCCAGCCCCATGCGCGCATACGGCCAGTCCGGCCGGCGCTCCACGTTGATGAGGCCCTCGAGCCACGCGGCGGCGTCGCTCAGGCTGTGGATCTCTCGAGTCATCGCGCTCGCAAAAAAAGAGGCGGCCCGGAGGCCGCCTCGGTTCGCCGGAAACGGCGCCGACCCTACTGGGTCATGTACCGCTTCCACTTGCGGTAGTCCTTGACGGCCTCGCTGGTGGACTCCACGGCCGGGTAGAAGAAGCGCGCCGCGTAGCCACACTCCACGCAGATCTTGTAACAGAACTTGAAGCCGTCCACCTCGCGCACGCTGCCGACGAGCTCGCGGTTCTCGTCCGTGCAGCACGAGGACGGGCTCGAGGGCGAGATGATGCGCTTCGGATAGTCGTTGCGCGGCTTCTCGTCGTCCTTGTAGCGGATGATGTTGCGCGTAGGGCGGTTCGACTTCGCGTCGGTGTTCTGCTTCCGGATGTTGCTGCCGATTCGTCTCAACGGTGGTCCTCAGTTGGTGTCGGTGTCCCGTCGCGACACACAGGGGAGTTCGCGCAGGAGCGGGTTGAAATCGTCGTACGCCGTGGTGCACGGGGGCCCGTCGGCGAAGCGGAGCAGCGCCGGACGCCGCGTGGCGTCCCAGGCGAGCAGAGCGGAGCTGCGCGTCCCGTAGCCCCCGTGGTGGATGCAGGTGCTCTGCAGCGGGTTCTCGTACACGCCGTGGTGCCGACACACCGAGGCGAGCGCGTCCAGCACCGAGCCGGCGGGCATCTCCGCGGCACGGCCCGCCTCCAGGAGGAGCCGCGCCACCTTGGGGTGAGCACGGTCGTCGGGGTCCGCATTGCCGATGACGTGGGCCCCGGGGCGCAGCTCGCGCACCTTGGGCTCGTCCTCGTACACGGCCACGAACGCCGACGCACCATCCGCCACGACCAGGTTGAAGGGGTTGTAGGTCCGGGCGGGCAGCCGCTCCAGCGCCTCGGCGGCGGTCGCCGCATCGGAGGCCGCCAGCGCATCCATCACCAGGAGCCCCCGGGAGCGCCGCGCCGGGTCCTTGACGGGGGTCGGCCGGTTGGTGATCCCAGCGAAGATCCCCGCGGGGCCCACGCCCAGCCAGGTGCCTCCCTCGCGGTCGTCCAGGGGCGCAGCCACCGGTCCGGCGGAGCCGGGCCGTAGCGCCGGGCCCGAGGCAGGCCGATCGAGGTACTCGTCCCGGTTCGCCGCGATGATCAGCGGGCGACCCGGCACACACCGGTGCAGGGCGATGAGGGTGCACATCGAGGAAGCGCGCATTGTAGCTACCCGGGGGAAATATGCAATCCCCAAGCGTAGTTACGCCCGCCGTGCCCCCACCAGGCGGAGCGAGGGGGCGCCCTCCTCCGCCTCCGGCACCACCTCGTCCTCTCCGCTCCAGCCGCGCGCGGCCCGGGCGCGCTCGGCCTTGCGGCGCGCGGCGCCGCGGTTCATCTCCAGACCGTGACTGCGCATCACATCGCGCAGCTGGTCGAAGTTCTGCTCGATCGTGTTGCGCACCGAGTCGAAGCCGTGCTGGATGGCGTCGTTCCGCTTCCAGAACGCGATGGGGTTGACCTCGAAGAAATGGGCGTCGAACTCGCGCGGCTCGAGGAGGATGATGTCGCCGCGGAAGCGGTCGTCCGCCAGGTAGCGCTGAATGCCCAGCTTGAGCCGCGAGTGGAGCAGGGTGCGGAAGACCTGGTTGACGACGGTCTTCATGCCCCGGTCGGCCAGGCGCGACCCGTTGGCGAAGTACGCGGACTCCTCCTCCGCGGGCTCGTCCACCACGTTCAGGAAGGGCCGGAACGGGTTGTAGACGATGATCAGATCCGCACCCTTGTTGATCGCCACGTCGATGTTCGCGGTGTGACGCACGCCGCCGTCCACGTAGTCGACTCCATCGATCCGCGCGGGCCGGTAGAAGAGGGGCAGCGCCGTCGAGGCCTGCACGGCCTGCGACACGCTCACGTCGGAGATCTCGTCGGGGCCGAAGATCGCACGCTCGGCGGTGTCGAGGTTGCACGCAGTCACGTAGAGGGACTTGCGCCGCTCCCGCTCGAAGCCGCGGAAGTCGTTGGGGATGCCCATGCGCTCGAGGTTGATCCGCAGCCAGGCCTCGAGGGTGCGGTTGTCGAAGAACCCCGACGGAATGTGGTTCATCAGGGCGGGCACCTCGCGCTGCGGCGAGACGTGCTCCATGAAGCTCAGCACGAGCGCCTCGAAGGAGGCCCAGGAGGGCTCGCGCAGGACTCGCCCGGCCGCAGGCGCCACCGCGCCGGGCAGGTCGGGCAGGGCCTGCACCAGGTCGGCGGTGACGCCCGGCAGATAGGTGGCGAGGTCGTAGGTGAACTTGGCGGGCCGCTGGACGAACTCGCGCCAGTTCGGGTTGTAGAAGTCGGTGGGCTTGAGCTGGCGCAGGCGCGTGCTGCTGCCCTCGAGGACCGAGACCATCTCGTCGGGAGTGATGCCTGCGGCGAGCGCAGAGCCCAGGATCGCGCCGGCGGAGAGGCCGACATAGGTGTCCAGGTCGGTGACCTTGCGGCCCACCAGGAAGTCGTTGAGCGCCTTCAGGCCGCCCACCTTGAAGGCACCGCCGCTCACGGCCCCGCCGGCCAGCACGAGGGCGATCTTGGAGGGCCCTTCCCTTCGGGACCGGGCTCCATCGCCCTTGCGGATCAACGTCAGGCCCACGCCGCATTCCCCCATCCGACCGGGCCAGCGGAAGGGTGGGGGGGATCAGCCCTGTGCCCGGTCGGTCTCGTCGCGCGCAGCGCTCATCCGCTGCACCGCGTTAGATTACATCCGCCAGAGTGGTCCGGCCAATCTCGTTTCCCCCGCAGGGATGGCCGAGAAGGGACGTCGCTACGGGACCCTGGCGGGCTGGCCGGAAGGTGCGCGCACCACGCTCGGATGCGGCGCGACGATGCTGCACCGCGTCGCCTGTGGCACGGGGATGTGATGGGAACGCTTGGTGTGGTAACTCACTCTCATCTGCCGGAGGTCCCGCGCCATGGCCGCCCGCACCCTTGCGGCGCTCGCGATCGTCGTCTGGCTGGTGGGCTGTGCGACCACCGGCGGGCCGGGCAACCAACCGGATCCCAACGCTCCTCCCCAGGCCGGCGGTCCGCAGCGCCCGGGCGTGACCCCCGGGCAACGCGCCGCCAGCGCCCTGGAGGGCGCGCTCATGGGCGCGGTGATCGGTGGGCAGATGGGCCCCATCGGCATGGCAGTGGGAGCGGCCAGCGCCCTCATCTACGGCGCGGTCACCGGCAAGGTGCCGTTCCAGTCGGGCCCTTCGACCTATGGAGGGGGAGGCTACGGCGGCGGGCCCTCCGAGCGCGACCGGGAGGACGCCCTCGAGCACGAGATCGAGCAGGAGATGGCCCGGCAGGCCTCCCTCGAGACCGAGATCGAGGACGAGCTGCTGCGGCAGGAGGAGCTCCTGCGCGAGATCGACCGCGACGACACGCTCGGGGCGATCGACGAGCCGCCCCTCGACTCCGCAGACCCGGTTCCCGCGGAGGCCGCGCTCGATCCGGCCGGCGCCGATCCGCGCAGCGCGCCGTCTGCGCCCCGCGACCGCAATCTGCCGCCCATCGTCTTCGACGAGGAGCAGGTGGAGATTCGCAAGGGCACCTGGGACAACGACGAGGACCTCGACGTCGTCAAGCGCAGCCTCGACGCAGACCGCGACGGCGCTCCGGAACAGGTCCGCTACGTCGACGCCCGCACGGGCGGGATGGTCTACAAGGAGCAGGACCGCGACTACGATGGCCAGATCGATGCCTGGCAGAGCTACCAGGGCGGCCAGGTGGACGCGCGCCAGCTCGACGAGAACGACGACGGCGCCCCCGACGTCTGGGAGCACTACGAGGGCGGCCGCATGATCTCGCGCGAGGTGGACCGGGACGGCGACGGCACCCGGGACGCGTTCTTCGACTTCGAGGGCGGGGCCCTCGTCGAGGAACGCCACGACACGAACGGCGACGGCCGGATCGACCTGGTGGTGACCTACAGCAACAAGGTGCGCGTGCGCGCCGAAGAGGACACCAGCCACGACGGACGCATCGACACTTGGACGACCTACCAGGTGGCGGGCAGCGACGAGATCGTGCTGCGCATCGAGCGGGACAAGAACGGCGACGGGCGCCCCAACCTCTTCGAGGACTACCAGCCCAACGCCGAGGGCAAGGCCCAGATCGTGCGGCGCGAGGAGGACGTCAACGCCGACGGCGACATCGACGTCACCTCCCACTACGAGAACGGCAAGCTGGTACGCCGCGAGGTGACCGACCCGGGGCTGGTTCCGCTCTAGGCGGCGTTCCCAGCGGGGCCTACGGGCAGCCCGTCCCGGCGTTCACGTTCACGCAGTCGGTGCCGTTGGGCTTGTTCCCGGAGAACACCGTCCCGAAGAGGTCCGTGATGGTGCCGGGGTTCGCGATGCCACCCGGCCCGTCGCTCGCCTTGTTCCCCTTCAGCAGGCAGTTGGTCACGGATACGACGGCGCTCGAACGGGTGAGCACGCCGGCGCCTCCGCCGTCGGTCTTGTTCTTCTCGATCGTGCACTGGTCGACGTCGACCGCGCCGTTCAAGAGGAGGCCGCCGCCTTCGTCCGGGCAGTCGGTCTTCTTGCACTGGGTTTTGTTCTTCGAGACCGTGATGCCGACCGCATTGCCGTCGGCGTTGATCTCGAAGGCCGTCTCCGTGTCGCAGTTCGCGCCCTGACAGGAGACGGTGTTGCGACTCACCTCCACCCCTCCCACGACGAGAGAGTCCGCACGCAGCTCCAGGGGCGAGTCGGCGTCGCACTCGTCACCCTTGCAGGAGTGCTTGTTCCGCGTAGCGAGGAGGTTGAAGAAGGTCGAGCCCGGCCCCGCTCCGTCGCACTCCAGGCCCCGGTCGTTGTCGCAATTGAAGCCCGTGCACTCCAGCTTGTTCTTCTCGAGGGTCAGCGCGCTCCAGTGCTGGGGTCCCGAGCTGGCACTGGACTCGAGCGCGTTGTCCGTGTCGCACTCATCACCCTTGCAGGACAGCCGATTCCCCGAGATGAGCAGGTCGACCAGCTCGACGGGCTCGGAGCCGGCATTGATCTCGATCAGGTCGTCGGTATCGCAATCGAAGCCGGTGCAGGTGAGGCGGTTCTTCACGATCCTACCGCCCCACCAGGAGACTTCGGCGTCCACCTGCGACGGGAAGACCTCGAGGCCCGCGTCCGTCTCGCACTCCGAACCCTTGCACGAGATCTGGTTCTTCTCGAGCACCAGGTCGCGAATCTCCACCGGCCGATCGTCGCCCGACCCGTTCGAGAACCGCACCAGCGCCCATCCGCCGGATCCCGCTTCCCCGCACTGGTCTCCGTCGCAGTCGACCCGGTTGGACACGACGCGGACGTCCTCGATCCGGACCACGTCGCCGTCACCGTCCGAATCGATGTCGAGCAGATTCCCGAGGCCGCAGTTGGTTCCCTCGCACGAGATCACGTTCGCGCGGAGCTCCACGTCCGAGAGGAGCCGCGTGTCGACGGTCATCAGCTCGTCCTGGGTGCAGTCCTCGCCGTCGCAGGAGATGCGGTTGTCGACCACGGAGATGCCGACCCAACGGTCGTCGTCCGTCCTCACCCCGTCCGCGATCTCGTCCACGTCGCAGCCGGCGCCCTTGCAGCTCAGCTCGTTCTTCTCGAAGGCGACGTTGGTGTGGCGCGAGCTCTCCGCCAGCCCGTCCTCGCTGTCGGCGTCGTAGATCTCGCTGACGTCGCAGCCGTCACCGTCGCAGCTCGCCTCGTTCCCCCGGAAGACCGTGTTCTCCACCACCAGGTTGTCGATGCCGTCCAGATGGAAGAAGTCGCCGGCGACGCAGTCGACCCCTTCGCAGCCCGACTCGTTGTCGAGCACGGAGACGCTCTCGATCCAGAAGTCGCCCCCGTCGAGATCGACCTCGAGGATCGCGCCGGCTCCGCAGCCGGCGTCCTCGCAGGACGCCTGGTTCTTCGACAGCGTGACGTCCCACAGGGTGAATGACGGCCCGGCGTCCTTTCGAATCGTCGCCGAGTCGCCGCGCTCGCAGTTGTCGCCGTCGTTGCAGCCGCAGTCGGTGCCGGTGCAGGAGATCCGGTTCGCGGTGACGGTGACGCCCAGCAGCCCTAGCGCGCCGTCGCCCTCGTCGAAGATGGCCCCCGCCCCCGCATCGCATCCCACACCACCGCACCCGACGTCGCCGTCGCGAAGCGTGAGACCGTCCAGCAGCAGGTCGACGCCGCCCGCTCCGGCCGGATCGACGTGCAGGATCCCGTCACCGTCGCCCAGGGTCTTGGCGCTCCCCATCCCGTCGCGGATGACCGTCTTGGGCCCCACTCCCCGGATGGCCACGCTCTCGAGCACGTCGAGATCCCCGCCGGCGTTGGCGTCCTCGTCGGCCGGGTCGAGCTCGAGCGAGTACGTCTTCGCTTCGAGGACGATCAGGTCCATGACGGGCGCCATGGTTCCTGCAGTGCACTCGCCGGGGGTGGCTCCCGACGCGAGGTTGGTGTTGGCCGCGGTCACCGCCTCGCGCAGGGAGCAGACCCCGTCGTCGCCCACCACGTCGTCGCTGGTGTTCACGTAGAGGGCGGCGGCACGAGCCGCGCCCGCGCCGAAGAGAAGACCGCCGGCCAGGATCCAGATCGTCGCCAGCCGCATCCTGGATCGCCTCACGGGATCACCGGACAGCCGGTCCCGCCGTTGGCGTCCACGCAGTCGGTGCCACTCGGCTTGTTACCCGAGAAGACCGTGCCGACCAGCCCGCCGGCCACGGTGCCCTCGTTCTGGATGCCTCCGGCGCCCTCCTTGCC
>JANQFA010000012.1 GCA_028278065.1 Myxococcota bacterium | reverse complement strand
GGTCATCGTCCGTTCTCCCGATCAGCTCGCCCCGGAGCCGAGGCCAGCTCCTGCGGCCGCACCCAGGTGCAGTGACAGCTGCGAACCACCGCGCCGCCGTGGGTGGGACGCGGCTCCCCGGTACTCGATCATCCGCTGATTCTACCCGGCGGACGTCTCCGCCCCAGGCGTGTCCGCCGACCCGGCGTTCAGGAGGGAGTTCGCCCAGGGGGCTGCGGCGCGAGCGCGCGCTCGAGGAGGCGGACCAGGTAGCCGTGGGAGTGGACCGCCTCGTGCTCGACGAAGCCGCGCGCCCTGTAGTAGGAGCGCAGGGCAGTGTTGCCGTCCCAGCAGTCGAGCCGCAGCGTGGGCAGTCCGCGATCGGAGGCCCAGCCGGCCGCACGCTCCAGGATCTCGCCTCCCAGGTCGCGACCCGCAGCGAAGCGGGCGACCGCCAGCTTGTGCAGGTAGGCCGCTTGCCCCGGCCGGGACGCCCACTCGGGGACCGCCGCGGTGCTGACGATGCATCCGCCGGCCAGGCGCGGACCTTCGCGGGCGAGGATCAGATCTCCCGACACGAGGTATCGGCCCAGAACGGGCAGCTGGGCGCGGTTCGAGCCGTGCTCCCACTGCTGGACGCCGCGCGCCCAGAGCCAGGCCCCGAGCTCCTCCAGCAGCTCTATGAAGGCCTCGAGATCCCCGGAGCTGCCGAGCTCGATTCGCACGGTGCCTCGCCTGATGCCGCCCGGGCGGCGCCGGGCGCGGGTCCATTGTCGCGACCTCAGGCCCGTTTCGCGAAGTGCAGGAAGAGACGCTCTCGGCCCGCCCACGGCCCCGTGTAGACGGTGGGTCCGTCGATTCCGGCGGCGGCCGTGGCCTCCCGCAGCGATGCTTCGTCGTGGCAGAAGACCTGGTTCTCGGCGCCGTCGACCTCGATACGCTGGATCCGGTCGCCGGGGCCGGATCGTGTGCCGGCAGCGATCTCGGTTCGGGAGGCCTCCCGGTAGACGGGCCCTTCGAAGAGCGCCCAGCCACCCGGGCGGAGGACGCGGAAGGCCTCCGAGAGAGCGAGGGCCTGCTCTTGCCCGTCGAGGAGCTCGAAGAAGGCCGTCCAGAGGCACAGCACCGCATCGAAGCGGGGAGCCGCAAAGGGAAGAGAGGTCATCGTCGCGCGCACCCAGGCCACCGGCAGCGGCGTGCCTCGGGAGGCGGCGAGCGCGTCCCCGAGCAGGGTGCGCGAGAGGTCCAGTCCCACCACGCGGTGGCTCGCGCGCGCCAGCGGGAGGGCGATCCGGCCGTAGCCGCAGCCCAGATCGAGGATCTCGGCGGCCGGCTGGAGATGCTGCTGGATGCGGGACACGATCTGCGCATCCCAGTCCGGTCTCGTACGACGGGCCAGCCCGGCGGGACCGAGGCGTTCGTAGAACGCGAGGGCAGCTCTTTGGGAGCGACTCGACATGGGACCGTCACGGCCGGGTCTGGCGGCGCTCGAGGGCGACCCGGAAGAGCCAGCGGACCGGCGGAACGAGGGCCGGATAGACCCGCCTCAGGATCCAGGCGGGGACTCCCTTGCCCCGTTCTTCGAGCTCGACCCGGGCCCGCGGGTGATCCATGAAGCCGGGTCCCGCGAAGCGATACGCCCGGTCGTCGCGCCAGAGCTCGACGCCGCACAGGTGCTTCAGGTTCTTGTAGCCGTAGTGTGCGGGTGCGACGAGCCGCAGCGGAGCGCCGTGTGCGATCGGCAGCGGGCGGCCGTCCAGTCGGTCTGCGAGCAGCACCTCCGGAGCGAGGAGATCTCCGAGAGGCAGGCTCTGGTCGTACCCGTCCTGCGCTCGCAGCACGACGAGGCTCGCGTCCGCGTCGGGGTGGGCCCTCGGCTCCGCGAGCATCTCGTAGAAGTCGCGGAAGCGGAACCCACTCCAGTGGAGAGAGCGCTTCGTCCAGGTGGTGACGCAGTGGAAGTCCGAGACCTGGTCGTGTCTCGGCAGGCTCGCGAGCGCCTCTCCCCGGATCGTGACGGGTGTCCCCACGTCGCCCCGGACGGAGATCTCCACGTTTGCGGGATCTTCGGGAAAGCGGAACGCGAACTTGCCGAGCCCGAACCGGGGGAAATCCTCGGACTCGATCTGCCCGGGGGGCAGGTTCCCGGGGCCCGCGTCGTGATCCGACACGGGACCTACACGGGACCTGCGGTGCGGCCGGGGACATCCTGCAAGCGATTCTCTCCCTTCACCCCGTGTACGTCGAAGAACGCCACGCGGTTGCCGTCGGGATCCGTGACGATGAAGTCGCGCGTGCCGTACGGCTCCGTGCGCAGCGTCTGCGCGAACTCGGCGCCGGTCTCCTGGAGCTCCAGGTAGAGGGCCTTGGCGTCGGTCACCTCGAAGGAGGCGAGGATCACGTCCTCGCGCTCCGCCTGCGCCGGGTCGACCATCGGGTCGTCGGTGTGTCGGACGCACAGCCGCACGGCGTCGCGCTCGACCTCCGCGTAGAAGGGCGGGCTCCCGTAGTCGAAGGCCAGGCTGAACCCCAGCACGTCGACGTAGTACGCGCATGCAGCTCGGACGTCGCGGACGAAGACGAAGGGCCGGGCAACCAGAAGGCGCGGCATCCCGCCCTCGTCCGGCACCGGGCCTCCCGCCCCGATCGCCGGACTCCGGCAGGCCGCGACGAGAGCCTCCCAGTCGGGGAAGCCCTCGCGCCGCGCCACCAGCTCCTGGGCATCCGCCAGCCTGAACTCCTCGTCGAGGATCTGCGAGTCGGACAGGCGGGCGTAGCGTGGCAGGGCGTTCCGGATTACTTCGGCCACGGTCCCGTTCCGGTCCCGGTGCCAGCGAACGTACTGCTTGGCCTGCTTGCGAAGATTGTCGAGATTCACGGGCGCACCTCCGTCTGGGGGTACGTAGGCGGGCATCGCCCCTCCGGCCACGCGGCCGCTGCGCCCTACACGCGACCCTGCGATGGTGAGACCCCGAGGCGTCGATGTCAACAAGGGGCCGTGAGATCTTGACCGGCGAGGTCGCCGTCGCGGAACGGAAGCTCGCCACTCCGTCAGACGGTGGCCGACCGCTCGTCGGCCGATTCGGGCACCTCGAACCAGGTGCCGAGCGCCAGGCCGTAGCACGCCCCGGACTCCCCGAAGAGGGCGGATCCGGTGTAGTGCTTGCGACCTTCGCGATCGATCTCCCAGGCGCAGACGACGCAGGCCTCTCCTGTGGGGGCGCCCGCCGGGAGGGTTGCCGCGAGCTCTCCGAGGAGAACCACATGGCCCGGGGGCGCGGCGAACGCGAAGGCTCCCGGGCAGTCCAGGGCGGCCCACACGAACTCCGGGGAGATCATGCCGTTCGCGGAGCCGAGTGAATCGTCGGGGATCCAGGGGGCGGCGACCAGGTTCCGACCTCGAACGGGGCCGGCGAAGATCCGCAGCCCATCACGGGCGTCGCGGTGCGGTCCGCACACGAAGCACGAAGGGAACCAGTGGGACTCGAACCCGCGGAACGCCTCGGAGGACTCCCGGGCCTCGCGCAAGCTCGGCGGCTCCGGAGCCTCGATCCCCAGCTCGGTCGGGCGCGCCTGAGCGATCATGTCGTCGCCCCGAGTCAGGACGACCCGCGCGTCCTCGCGGCGCACCTCGAGGTCCACCTCCAGAGGCGGGGGAACGTGCAGCCGAACCGCTGCGGGCCCGTCGACGAGCTGCGCGAGGCGGCCAGCGACGTAGCCACCGTTTCCGGAGTCCGGAGGTCCACAGAACCGCCGCTCGATGATCATCGTCCCGCGCCACTCCCCTCGGACACGCGCGCGCCGTCCAGCGAGCCGGGCGCTCCCCTGCGGTCGACACCGGCGAAGGCGGCCGGGACGCGCGAGGTCGTCGCCAGCATACCAGCCCCTTCAGCCGCGCGGCCTCACTCTATCCAATGCTCCGGTCGGTCCAGAGCCGCCGCGCATCGGACGCTACC
>JANQFA010000212.1 GCA_028278065.1 Myxococcota bacterium | reverse complement strand
TCAGCCGGCCGAGCGGCCGAAGGCCTCCTCGTAGTACGAGGCCAGCCGGTCCCAGGCCACGCCCTCGCACCAGCCTTCGACGAGCTCCGCGGCCGGATCGAAGTTGAAGCGCTCGAGCGGCTCGCCGAAATCCGTCTGCTCGCGCAGCTCGAGCTCGCAAGGGAGCCCGAGCCGCTCGCGCAGGGCGCTCGCGAAGCGCTGCGCAAAGCCGCCCTGGGTCTCGACGTAGCCACTGGGGTGCAGCGCCTCGCTGCCCGGCCGGTCGCCGAGGCGCCGGGCGAACTGCGCGTACGCCGCCGCCAGCAAGGTCACGTGGATGTTGTCGCGAACGTAGTCGGGTGTGTTCACCGCCGCGGGACGACGCTCCAACCAGGTTCGCGCCAGGTAGGTGGTGAAGCGAGGCTCTTCGAGCGGGCCGAAGGGGTTCGGGATCACGAACTTGCCCAGGCGCAGGCCCCTCTCGTGGGCCCGATAGCGAAAGACCTGGTACGTCAGTCCCTTCGAAAGCCCGTAGGGAGAGAAGGCCTGGAGATCGTCCCCTCCGCGGCCTTCGTCGGGCTCGAAGACGCTTCCGGTGAGCACGATCCGATTTCCACCGCTCTTCTGGAATGCATCGAGGACCTCGACCACGTTTCGGCAGTTGTTGCCGAGTGCCGCGTAGACGTCGAAGTCGGGGCTCTTGTAGTCGGTGACGTCGGCACCGTGGTGGCAGAGGAGGTCCCATCCCTGCTCGGCGCGCAGCAGACCGAGGAAGGCGTCGGATCCGAATGAGCAGTGGAACACCGGGCGGCAGGCCGCAGTCGCGCGCCGTACGCGCTCGGCCCGGAGACCCTCGTAATCGCTCGCTCCCCGGGTGAAGGTCGTAACGACCTCCGCCCCGGCATCGGCCAGCGCCTGGACGAACCAGGCTCCCGTGAAGGAGCTGGCTCCGGTGAAGAGGACTTTCATGAGGCGAGTGCGCGGGCTTCTATCGGAGGTGGGTGGACGGATCGAAGTCGAAGTGGCTCCGGTCCTTGTCGGAGATCACGCTGGGTTCGAGTGGCCAGTCGATCCCGAACTGCGGGTCGTCCCAGCGGATCCCCCTCTCGTGGTCCGGCGCGTAGAACTCGTCCGTGAGATAGAGGGCCTCCGTATCCGGCTCCAGGGTGATGAAGCCGTGGGCGAAGCCCTTCGGGACGTACATCATCGTTCGGTTCCGGGCGGACAGCTCGGCTCCGAAGTGGCGTCCGAAGGTCGCCGAGTCCTCGCGGAGGTCGATGATCACGTCGTACAAGGCGCCCTGGATGCACCGGACGAGCTTCGTCTCGGCTCGCGGAGCGAGCTGATAGTGCATCCCCCGCAGCGTCCCCTTCTCGACCGCCAGGGAGTTGTTGACCTGAACGACGTCGGGAACCAGTCCGTGCGCCAGGAACTCGTCCCGACAGAAGACCCGAGCGAAGAAGCCGCGCTCGTCTTCGCGCTTCTCCAGATCGATCAGATAGGCACCCGCCAGCGGTGTCTCGGCGAACTTCATCGGCTCTCTCGGCTCCCTTCAGCCAGCCAGGCGGTCCGGGTGGTTCTGCAGCCAGCGCAGCCTGATGAACTGGTCACCCTCGAAGTCCTTCCGCCCGAAGCGGTGCTCGGTCATGGCCTGGTGAAGCTCCTGCATTCCCCGGGCCAGGGTGTACTCGAGACGGAAGTCGGGCAGCAGGTCCGACAGCAGGTCGAAGTTCACCCGGTAGTCGCGGGGATCGGTCCCGACCTCGCCCGTATAGGTGATGCTGGCCTCTGGAATCAGCTCCTGAACGAGGTCCGCCACGTCCCGTACCTGGTAGTTCTCGGCGTTGCCCCCGATGTTCACGGCCCGGTCATGGATGACCTCCCTGGGAGCCTCCATGAACGCGACGAAGGCCCGGGCGATGTCGCGGCAGTGGATCAAGGGGCGCCACGGCGATCCGTCGCTCATGATCCGGATCTCTCCGTACGCGAGAGCACTGGCCAGAAGGTTGTTGACCACGAGATCGATCCGGAGCATCGGCGAGTGGCCGTAGGCAGTCGCATTCCGAAGGAAGGCGGGCGAGAAGGAGGCGTCCGCCAGCTTGCTCACCTCCCGCTCGGTGTCGATCTTGGACGTGGCATAGGCCGTCAGGGGGTTGAGCGGGTCGCCTTCGGAGAGATCCGGCTTCTCTCCCTTCCCGTACACCGAGCAGCTTCCGGAGAAGAGGAAACGCTCCACCCCCGCGTCGCGAGCCAGCTTCGCCAGGCGGATGGAGGCATCACGGTTGATGCCGTAGGTGACCTCCGGGTCCAGGTCTCCCATCGGGTCGTTCGAGATCGCCGCGAGATGCATCACGCAGTCGTGCCCTTCGAGATCCTCCTGAGCAACGCGCCGAACGTCTTTCGTGAGCTCTCTGTCCGCGACCGGTAGGGCCTCCCACTCGGCGCCCCGAAACAGCCCGATGTCGCAGCCGGTGACCTCGTGACCGCCCCGCTTCAGAAGCTCCACCAGGTGGGTTCCGATGTACCCCTGGTGGCCTGTGACGAATACCTTCATGCCTGCTCCGATTCCGGGGCGCGGGGGTTCACGGTACCCACGGCGCCTTCCCCTGCGACCACAGCTGGTTGAGGTGATCCCGATCGCGCTGCGTGTCCATGCACGCCCAGAAGCCGTCGTGACGGAACATCGACAGCCCCCCATCCTGCGCCAGGCGGACCAGGGGCTCCCTCTCGAGCACGCAGGAGGGGTCCTCGGACAGGTAGTCGACGAAGCCACGCCGGAAGAAGAAGAAGCCTCCGTTGATCCGGTTCTCCGCCAGCTCCGGCTTCTCATCGAACTCGAGGACGCGATCGCCCTCCAGCTTGAGCTCACCGAAACGCGTCGGGGGATTGACACCGAGCACCGTGCCGAGCCGACCGTGAGAACGGTGGAACTCGAACTCCTCCGAGAAATCGGCGTCGGTGAGCCCGTCCCCGTATGTGACTGCGAAGTGCTCCGCATCCCCCAGGTAGCGCCGCGCCGCCTGGGCGATCCGGCTCCCCGTCATGTTCAGCTGGCCGGTCGAGGCGAGCGTCACCTCCCAGTCCTGGTCGTGGTCGACGGAGTGGAACTCCACTCCGTTGCTCTGCAGGTCGACGGTGAAGTCCGAGTTGAGCGCCGTGTAGTTCAGGAAGTAGTCCTTGATCACTTGACCCTTGAATCCGAGGCACAGCACGAAGCGACGAAAGCCGTGTGCCGCATAGGAGCGCATGATGTGCCAGACGATCGGATGGTCGCCGATCGGCACCATCGGCTTCGGCCGATGCTCGGTCTCTTCCTTGAGCCGCGTACCCATGCCTCCGCAGAGGATGAACACAGCGACGTCGTCGTGGGAATCAGGCATCGCGGTCCCTTCTTCGTTCCAGACGCACGGCTAGGGAGCCGGCTCCGCGAAGACGCTCGCGTCCACGTCGTGCTCCTCGAAGACCGCTGCAACCTCGTCCAGCGGGCCGTCGGAGAGCCGCTCGGCGTGCCGGTCGAGTGAGAGGACTTCGAAAGACGAGACGAGCGTCTCGAGATAGCCCCTGACGCGCGCGAGCTTGGTGTCGGTCTCGATTCGCATCGCCGGAAAGAACAGCAGGGAGGGAACGTCGTCCGCCCCGAGGAAGTCCAGGGGATGCAGCAGCAGCGACGGCTCGATCCTCGCGATCCGACACCAGGCGAGCGCGTTGCGGAAGTAGGCCCGGGCGAGGACCTCCGAGTAGGTGCTCAGGTAGAGCACGTAGCTCAGGTGGAAGGGAACCCGGAGCATGGGAAGGGTGGTGACCGGGATCTCGAGGAGCCGCCCTTCGGCCAGCTTCCAGCGATAGGGCTTCAGGGGGCGCCTGCCGTCTGCGAGGGTTCCGAACAGGATGCGACGCTGCCGCTTCTCCTCCTGGCTGAGGCGGGCCGTGCGGAAGTAGTACATGCGGGCCAGGGGGCCGAGGTAGGTGGGCAGGGTGCTGGCGTCGTAGCGATAGCCACGGCGGAGGAGCACGCGCAGCGTCGCCTGCGAGAGGCTGTAGCCAGGGCCCCGGAAGCTGGTGGGACGCACGCCGGTGGCGGCCTCGATGTGGCCTTCGGCCGCAGCGAGCTCGTCCTCGATCTCGGCTTCGGAGTAGAGGTGAAGCCAGGGCTCGTGTCGCAGCGAGTGGTTGCCGATCTCGTGCCCCGCTTCCGGGATCGAGGCCAACGCGTCGCGGTTGCGCGGCTGGGCTGCGTCCTGCCCGACGACGAAGAACGTGACCTGGAGACCCAGATCAGCGAGCAGATCGAGGATGCGGGGTACCGCGACATCGAGGTAGCTCGGATAGCCCGACCAGGTCGGATCGCCGTGGGTCTTGAGATAGGACCACTCGTTGTCCAGGTCGAGGGACAGGCTGGCGGCCGGCATCACGGGTGCTCCGCGAAGCGCCGCGCCGCATCCTCGGCCAGGCCGATCGTCTCGTTGACGTTCAGCGTGCCATTGAGGATCTGCGCCGAGCTCACCACGTGGAGACCGGGGACGGACGTGTCCATGTCCGGGACGTTCTCCGAGTAGTACAGCGTCGGAAGGGGCATCACATGGCGAACCCTGGAGATCCGGAAGGCCTTCACGTTCTCCGGACCGACGTCGGGATAGACCCGAAAGAGCCCTTCGAGGAAGCGCTCACGAACCTCTTCGTCCGGCACCTCGAAGAACGGGTCGTGTGACTCGACGTACCGGGGGAGGTACACGAGACCCATGCCGGCCAGCTGCTCGGGCCGGACCAGCGCCGACATCTCGATGATCCCGGTGAAGGGGAGGCCCTCGTCCAGCAGATTCGTCACGTAGTAGCCGGACAGGGGACGGTCGAGCAGCACCGAGGCGCACACGATCCCGAGGTAGCGCACGGCTCTCAGCTGCCGGGCCTCGGTCTCTTCGAGGCCTTCGCAGAGACGTGCGGCCAGCGGGGGAGCCGCTGTCACCACGACGTGGTCCCACTCCTCGAGCGCACCGTCCTTGCTGGCCACTTCGACCCTGCCGTCCTTCCCGGCGATCCGGGTGACCGGCGAGCTGGTGCGTATCTCGACGCCTTCCTCCTGAAGACGCTCCGAGAACCTCTCCAGGACACGCGCGTAGCCACCCGGCACGTATCCGAACATCTCCCTCTTGAGGCCGGTGCGACGGGCCGCGTAGAGCCGCTGGATGGTCGTCCAGATGAAGGCGGCAGACGTGTCGCGATAGGTCTCGCCCAGCTTGGAGCGCAGCAACGGAAGCCACATCCGCTCGAAGGCCGCGCGGCCGGCCCAGCGGCGAAGCCACGTGCCCACCGCGATCTGCTCGAGACGGCGCCAGTTCCGGATCTTCGAGGTGTAGAAGATGGTCCAGCCGAAGCGGAGCTTGCCCAGCAGGCCGAGGGCGGGAAACCGCAGCAGCTCGATCGCGTTGGAGATCGAGTGCAGACGCCCGTCGGCGTAGTAGCCGGCACGCGTCTCCACCCAGTCGATCTCGTCGTCGAGGTCCAGCTCCTTCAGGACCGTGCGCAGGCGCGAGTCCGAGAGCAGGGTCACGTGGTAGTGGCGATCCCACACGACGTCGCCCAGGCTCCAGGCGCTCGCCAGTCCGCCTACGTGGGGGGCGGCCTCCAGGACGGTGACCCGCCGTCCCTGCTGGGCCAGTCGCCAGGCCAGGGTCAGGCCGAGCATGCCCCCGCCGACGATGGCCCAACGCGTGGTCTCCTGGCTCGTCATGCATCCTCCCGCCCCTCAGACCGGAGGGGCGAGCTCCTCCACGGCGCCTCCACGCACGCGGTAGCTGAGCCCGCACGCCGAGCACTTCGTCCAGTCCTCGTCCTGCGGAGCCTCGGCGAAACGCTGGAACGGCTGGCCGCAGCGACAGACCAGGGCCACCGATCGCGCGGGCTGCCCGGTGGCCAGATGGAAATCGGGCAGGGAGCGGGTGACCACCGAACCCATGCCCACCATCGCGAAGCGCCCGATCGTGACATCCGGACCGATGACCGCTCGAGCCCCGATCGTCGCCCCCTCCCGCACCCGGGTCGGCCGCGTGTGCTCGTCGGGGTCGCTCGTGCGCAGGGACGCAAGGTCGGGGGTGGTGGCTCGTGGAAAGCGGTCGTTCGTGAAGACGACCCCCGCCGAGATCATCGCGCCCTGCTCGATCGTGACCGCGGTGCAGACGTAGACGAACGCGTTGATCTTCACGCGATCGGCGATCTCGACGCCGTAGGCGATGTAGCTCTTCTCGCCGACGATGCAGTCCTTCCCGATGCGAGCGGGTGCGCGGACGTGAACGGAATCCCAGATCGCGGTGCCGTCTCCGATCTCGACGCCGTCCTCGACGTGGGCGGTGGGGTGGATTCGAACGCCCAAGCTCAGCTCCCGAGCGGTCCCAGCCAACGCGTCTCGCCGGGTCGCGGCGTGATCGGCGTCCAGTCGTCGCGCGAGAGCGACTGGTAGGCCGCTTCGATCACCTCGACCGAGGCCAGGGCGTCTCCGGGTCCGATCAGGAGCGGCTCGTCGCCGCGGACGGCGCCGCAGAAGTTCTCCACCTTGCTCTTGAACGCCTGGAGCTTGTCGTAGCCGGATCCGAACACGATCCAGTCGGGGCTCGAGGCGGGCCGGTACTTCGACTCGCGCCAGCCCACCCGCACGGTGCCGTTGGACCCGTAGATGTCGATGAAGCTGTCCAGCTCCTTGTTGAGACTCCAGGACAGATCGATGTTGCCGACGACGCCCTCGACGCTGCGCACGAACAGACGAACCGTGTCCTCGACGGGAAGGCCCTGGATGCGCTTGGCCTCGACCGCCTCGACCGCCTCGATGGGACCGAGGAAGTAGCGGACGAGGTCCACGGAGTGGGTACCGTTGTCGATGAGGACGCCCCCACCCGAGACCGCAGGATCGGCGTTCCAGCGCCCCGCCATCGATACGCGCGAGGTGAACGCGTTCTCGAAGAGGAGGACTTCACCGAGCACGCCGGAGGCGATGATGCTCTTGGCGCGGATCACGTCCTCCACGTAGCGGAACTTCGAGGCCATCGTGAAGACCACACCCGCCTTCTCCGCGGTTTCCACCATCTCGCGGGCACTGCCCGAGTCCGTACTCAGCGGCTTCTCGCAGAGAACCGGGATCCCCTGCTGGATCAGGTCGATGCAGATGTCCCGGTGCGTTCCGGGCGGCGTGCACACGATCGACGCCTCGCATTCGCCCTGGTCGCAGAGGTCCTTGTGGCTGGAGTAGAACTCGCACCCGGCGTCCTCCGCGAGCGCGCGCGCGGCCTCGTCCCGAACATCCGCGACCGCGCCGATGCGGGCCACGGTGCTGTCCCGAAGTGCCTGGACATAGGACTGGGCGATGGCGCCCGCCCCCACCAGGCCGAGCTTCATTCGCTTTTCCATGGTCAGCGTCCCTCCGAGACGGCGCTCTCCAACGCGGTGGCGATGTAGTCCACGTGCTCCTCCGCGTAGCGCTCGTTCCAGGGCAGCACGAGGATGCCCTCGAGCGCCTCATAGGATCCCGGGAAGCGCTCGGGGGAGTAGTCGAGAGCCTCGGCCCTCGCCTCGCTGAAGGGCCAACGGGACGAGCCGAAGGTCCTCTGGTCGCGGAAGACCTCGCACTCGAATGCGGGCTTCTGGATGTAGCGCGGCGCCGAGGCGATCCCGCGCTCCTTCAGCCGGCGCCCCAGCTCGGGCGAGCCACCCGGTAGACGGCTCGCGTCCACGCGCAGGCAGTACTTCCAGTAGACGTGGGTGTTGCCCGGGGCGACCCAGGGCGTCTCGATGCCGTCCAGGCCCGAAATCCGCTCGGTCAGCCGATCCGCCATCCGGACTCGCTGGCGAACGACGTCTGCGAGCTTGTCCAGCTGCGACAGGCCTACCGCCCCCTGGAGCTCCGACATGCGGTAGTTCAGGGCCAGGAAGTAGTGGTCCGGCTTCTCGTCGCCGTATCCCCACGCCTTGTTGATGAAGAGGAACATGCGCCGGCTCAGATCCTCGTCGTCGGACGTGACGAGACCTCCCTCGCCGGTGGTGATGTGCTTGCCCTGCTGCAGGCTGAAGCAGCCCACCTTCCCGATGGCTCCGACCTGCTTCCCGCCGCTCGTCGCGAGGAAGGCCTGTGCGCAGTCCTCGATCACGGGGACCCCGTGCTCTCTTGCCACATCCACGATCTCGGCCATCTCGCAGGGGTTGCCGAAGAGGTGGGTCACGATGATGGCCCGGGTGCGAGGGCTCAGCCGCGCCCTCACCGTCTCGGCCGTCACGTTGCACATTCGCGGGTCCACGTCTGCGAACACCGGGATCGCACCCTGGTAGACGATCGGCGTCAGCGCGCCCATGTCGGTGATGGGCGTGGTGATGATCTCGTCTCCGGGCTCGGGGTCGATCGCCGCGACCGCGGTGTGAACGGCCGCCGTGCCCGAGGAGCAGGCCCAGGCCTCGCGGGATCCCACCGTCTCGGCGAAGCGGCTCTCCAGGGACTTCGTGAACGACCCCTTGGTGCTGGTGAGCGTCCCGCTCTCGATCGCCCTGCGAACGGCATCGACCTCGTCGGCCCCGAGCGTCCGACCGCTCGAATCCTGGTCGGACGGCAGGACGATGTTGTCGTCGTCGAAGCTTCTTGACACTGCGTTCCTTCCTGACGCGGCGCCCTGCTCAAGCGGGCCCGGTCGATACTCCACGGCTCCCCCCGAGCCGACTGCCGGCGATACGCACGAGCATGCGCAGGTGGCCGGCGATCACCTTGATGAGCTTCATCTTGGATCGTCCGAGCATCCGAACCTCCAGCACGGCGGGGCACTCGACGATGCGCTTCCCACGCAGATCGAGCATGCAGAGCATCTCGGCCACACCGAGGAAGCCGCCTTCGGAGAGCTCGATGTCCCTCATGTCCTCACGGCGGTAGACACGGAAGCAGCTCGTGTACGTATAGAGCTTGTGGTCGAGGACCCCGTGGTAGAGGCGCGAGAGGGACCTGGACAGAAAGAGGCGCCAGCCGGGGACGTTGTGGACCCGGCCAGAAGGGTGGTAGGGCGAGGCGGTGACCATCGAGACGTCTCCCGCCAGCATCGGAATCAGCTCCCTGAGCTGATGGGGATCGTATGTGCAGTCGCAGTCGATCGAGCACACCACGTCCGTCTCCGCCTCCTGGATTCCGGTCAGGATCGCCTGAGCCACCCCGAGATTGCGAGGGTGCTGGAGCATGCGGACGTGGGGCAGGGAGCCGAAGATCTCGTGCAGCGCCTTCCAGGTGCCGTCGGTGCTCCCGTCGTCGACGAAGATCGGGCGGAAATCGTAGAGCGACTCGAGCGACTCGAAGACCTTGCGCAGCGTGTTGGCGAGGTAGGGCAGGACCCGCTCCTCGTTGTAGCAGGGAATCACGACGGTGATCGGCTTGCGTTCGGCTTGCGAGACCGACACGGACGCCGCACCCGGCTCGTCCGTCGTCACCGGCTTCTGGTCGAGTCCCAGATAGTCGGCGATCGACGTGAAGGTCGACTGCTCGAGGCGATAGCGGATGAGGGAGGGCATCCGGTCGATGTTCCGATACTGCCGCATCCGTGCGAGCGGCCCCGCTGCGGTGATCTGGGGCAGCTCGGGATCGAGCTCCCAGACGTGGAAATACATCACGAAGGGAGCCTGGGTCGTCCGCTCCCAGTCGCGGAAGACGCGCTCGACCCACTGGGGCGGGAACTGGCGGAAGTAGTTGCCTCCGGCCATGGGAACCAGCAGCGGCCCCACCTTCCAGCTCGAGAGCGGGAGCTCCCAGAGAACCCGATCTCCGTGTCGGTGCTGGTGGGCGAAGCGCCGCTCGGGCGCGCCCGACAGCGAGCGCAGCCTCGGGTAGAAGCTCGAGTCGTAGGCGAACCCCTCCTCGGCCAGGATGTTGAGCGCCCAGACATCCGACAGGCCCAGGCTTCCCCGCGCGACGCGGTGGCCGAGCACCCGTACGCCTGCTGCCGCCTCGATGGCTTCCTTGGAGCGCAGCAGATCCTCGCGGAAGTCGCCCGGTGTCATCTGGTCGATCGACCGGTGCTGGTAGCCCTTGGTCGCGATCTCGTGTCCGCGCGCCGCGATCTCGCGCACGATCTCGGGCATGTCGTCGGCGACCCAGCCCAGGACGAAGAAGGTGGCGCGCACGCCGAACTCGTCGAGCAGGTCGAGCGCCTTGTGGGTGTTGGCTTCCACCCTGCGCTCGAAGCGATACCACATGCTCGGCTGGATGAGCTTGCGGAAGGCGACCACCTGGAAGTAGTCCTCCACGGCGATCGTGATCAGGTGGGTACGCTCGGCGAGCGAGGCCGCGGGAGATACGGCGGGCGCGCTCACCGGGCCTCTCCCAGGAAGCGGGCGACCGCATCCGCGATCCTGGCGCCCGCGTCACCCTGCCCGAAGGGGTTCCGGACCGACGCCACCTGGCTCATCCACGGCGAACCGCGCTCCGCTTCCTCGAGAAGATCCTCGAGACGCTGGGAGTCCGTTCCCACCATGCGCGCCACACCACACTCGACCGCCTCGGGTCGCTCGGTGCTCTCGCGCAGGACGAGGAGCGGCTTGCGGAGCGTGGGCGCTTCCTCCTGGACCCCGCCGGAATCCGACACGATGAGCCAGGAGGCCGCGAGCAGCTGGATGAACTCGTGATAGCCGAGCGGATCGATCAGCTTCACGCGTTCCGCTCCGGCAAGCGTGCGTTGGGTCACTTCACGCACCGCCGGATTCGGGTGGACCGGGAAGACCAGGGACACGTCCTCGTGCTTCGCGACGAATCGCCGCAGCGCCGCGAGATGCCCCCCCATGACGTCTCCGAAGTTCTCCCGCCGATGGGTGGTGAGCGCGATGATCCGGCTCCCGGCCAGCTCCTCGAGCAGAGGGAGCACGTCTCGAGGCGGTGGCTCCCGGAGAATCCGATGCAGGGCATCCACGACCGGATTGCCCGTCAGCAGGATGCCCTCTTCCGGTGCGCCCTCGTTGCGCAGGACCTCCACGTTGCGCCGGGTGGCGGCGAAGTGAAGGGAGGCGATCCGGGTGATCAGCCGCCGGTTCATCTCCTCCGGGAAGGGGCTCAGCGGATCGCCGGTGCGGAGGCCCGCCTCCACGTGTCCCACCGGAATCCCCCGATGGAAGGCCGCGAGCGCCCCCGCCAGCGCCGTGCTGGTGTCTCCCTGGACCAGGACCAGGGCAGGGGACTCGGCCCGGAGCACGGGCTCCAGGGACGACAGGACCCGGGAGACGACCTGATTCGGCGTCTGACCGGGTCGCATCACGCCCAGGTCGTGGTCGATGCGCAACCCGAACGTCCGCGCAAAGGGACGGATCAGGTCCCGATGCTGGGAGGAGGCGACGTTGCAGGTCGCCAGATCTCCCCGACGCTCGAGGGCTGCCACGACGGGCGCAAGCTTGATGATCTCCGGCCGGGTCCCGAAGAGCGTGAGAACCTTGCCCAGTCTCACCCGATCTCCCAATCAAGCTGTCCCGGCGAAACTCGCCGGTCGACCCACCCCACCAGGCCACTCGCGGTCCACTAGAGAGTCGCCTATCTCGGTCGATTAGTGACGGAAACACCAACTGGACTTAGGTATTTCTACCATAGATCCCCGAAGGGATGGCAGGACGCCCTGCCCCTAGGGGCGAAGAAGGCCCGCGCCCGAAGCGGGCGTCCCAGCCTGCGCCCACGCACCGGCCGGGGGCGCCAGGTCAGGCCCTCGCCCCACGCCACCTCCGAAGTGTGCGCAGAACCGGCAACACCACGACGAGCTCCCAGCCCAGCCCACACCGGCTCTTGCTCGCTTCTCTGTAGTCGGGGAAGCTGGCGCAGTTGCCGTCCGGAGGCCCCAGCACGACGCCCCAGATCGAGAGGCCGCCGTCGAAGTCGAACTGCCCATCGCCGTCATCGTCCTGTCCGTTCTGACACGCCGGGTCCTCACGGTTCCAGGTCGGCGAAGCGCACCCCGGGTCCGCCGTATCCGTCCAGCCGTCGCCATCGTTGTCGGCGCCGTCGTCGCAGGGAAGCGATGAGCTCGACTCCGACGTGTCGTTTGCGTCGTCGCAGCCCGGATCGGACGTCGTCGGATC
>JANQFA010000190.1 GCA_028278065.1 Myxococcota bacterium | reverse complement strand
TCGAGTTCCTCGGCGGCGACGGGGTCTTCCTCAGCGAGGCCGCCTTCGGTCCCTTCGAGAGCGCCTCCGCCACGCCCGAGCTCGCCGTGCTCAACCGCGAGGCGGTCGGCCGCTACGTGGGACCGGACCTGGTCGCACGCATCTGTCTGGGCGAGGAGTTCATCATCCTGACCCATGCGGATCTCCTCGACGAGGCCGTTCGACTGCGCGACTGGAAGCGCGCGCGGGGCATCGCCACCAACGTCTTCGTGGTGAACGACGGTCCGGGCGGCGGGCCCGACGATCCGTACGAGATCCGCGACTTCGTCGCGGACCGCTACCGGACCTGCAGCGTGCGGGTCTCGTATCTCCTCTTGTTCGGGGACGCGGAGTACGTGCCGACTTTCTACGAGACGAACCCGATCTACCCCGACCGGGTCATCCCGTCCGACTTCCGCTACGGGCAGGTGGCCGGACCGGCGATCCTGGGCTCGGATCTGGGCGTGGGCCGTCTCCCCGTCGACCCGCCGGATGCGCCGGGCGTGGTCGACAAGATCATCGCCTACGAGAGCGCGCCGCCCGTGCTCGACGACGACAACCTGTTCTTCTACGAAGCGGTGACGGTCGCCTCGCAGTTCGAGTGCTGCCGCTACGAGCTGCCGGACGGCAAGGACCAGCGCGCGTTCATCCGCACCGTCGAGGACGTGCGCACCCGCCTGATGAGCCTGGGCTTCGGCGTGGAACGGATCTACACGGAGACGGTCGACGGGGGCGACGAGGACGCGGATCCGCCCCGGCCTCCCTATGCGGGCGACCCGACTCCGCTCTACTACGCGGACGGAACGCCGCTGCCGAACTCCCTCCTGCCGCCCTATCCCTGGGACGGCGACACCGCCGACATCGTCGCGGCGTTCGAGGAGGGTCGCTTCATGATGATCCATCTCGATCACGGCTGGAGCTACGGCTGGGCCCATCCGCGCCTGGACGGCGACGACGCGTCCGCCCTCTCCAACGGTGATCGCCTGCCCGTGCTGCTGAGCTTCAACTGCACGAGCGGCTACTACGACAACGAGACGGACGGGCTCCCGAACGATCCCGACGTCGACGGCGACGCGGGCTACGTCCCCTTCACGGAGCGCATGCTGCGCAACCCCGACGGCGGCGCCATCGGGCTGATCGCCGCCACCCGCACGACCTACGGCCACGGGAACATCATGATCCGGGGCGCGGTCGATTCGGCGCTGCCGGCGGTCGATCCGAATTTCGGGTCGCCGTTCGCCCAGCGGCGCCTCGGCGACATGCTGAACCACGCGCGGCTGTACATGATCGTGAACTACGGGGCGGGCTCGAACACCCATCGCCACGTGCTGCTCTATCAGGTCTTCGGCGATCCGACCCTCGAGATGTGGACCGCCGAGCCGCGCGTGCTTCCGGAGATTCCGCTCGAGGTGGAGCTCTACCCCGATTTCATCGAGGTGCTGTACCCGGTGAACGATGCCGTGATCACGGCACTCCAGGAGACGCCCGACGGGCTGCGCCCGATCGGCCGCGGTCGCGTGGACGACGGCGTGGCCCTGCTCGAGCTCGCCGAGCAGCCGATCAGCGGCGTGCCGATCCAGTACTCGGCCAACATGGAGAACCACATCCCGGCGCAGCTCTCCGACCCGAGCGTTCCGTGACGAGCTGCGGGCGTCGCCGCGGTCGGCCGGCTGCGGCTCCTATGCGATGAGCTTCTCCACCATCGCCTTGAAGTCGCCCTTGGGGCGGGCGCCCACGAGCTGGTCGACGACCTGGCCGCCGGAGATCCCGAGGACCGTCGGAATGGAGCGGACGCCGTAGCGGCCGGCGATACCCGGGTTGGAGTCGACGTCGACCTTCACGATGTTGACCTGGTCGCCGTACTGGTCCGCCAGCTCCTTGATGATGGGAGAGATCTGGCGGCAGGGGGCGCACCACTCGGCCCAGAAGTCCACCACCGCCGGCTTGTCCGACTGGAGGATCTCGGTCTCGAAGTTCTGGTCCGTGATGTCCTGCACTTCCGCCATGTCTCACTCCCTCTGCGTGCGCCGCTCGACCGCGGCGATCTCGTCCGTTTCTTCGTCCTGCGCCAGCCAGGCCTCCAGGCCGCCCGACACCAGCACGATCCCTTCGATGCCGGCGCGCGCCATGCGTGCCGCAAGCCGATAGCCCGCCTTGTCGTCCGGGGCCAGGATGATCACCGGAGCGCCGTCGGAAGCCTCCTCGGGCCAGACGCCGTCCGGCTCGACCAGGTGCGCGCCCGCCACCGGCCCGCGCCGGGTGGAGCCCGCCTGGAGGACGTGCGTGCCGGGCTGCGCGGCCAGCGCCCGGCCCTCGGGCGCCTCCACCTCGCGAAAGCTGGGTGCCTCCCGCAAGGCCAGCACCCCGTTTCCATCGCAGGCCAACGCCAGCGCGAGGGCGACGGCGGCGGGAAGGGAGCGGCGGCGCATCGAGGCAGGATAGCAGCACCGGGTGCGCAGCCGTGGACGAAGGATGTCCCCGGTGTGTCCTGCAGCCGTGGACCCGTGTGCGCTTCTTTGCCCCACCGTCCCGGCTTCCCTAGGGTTTTCGCCGTGGCAACGGGGGAACAGGAGGCCGACCTCGGGCGCAGCGTGAGTGCGGCGCTCCAGGAGAGCGCCGAGCTGAAGCGCGCCTTCGCCCGGGAGCTGGAGGGCCCGGCCGGGCGCGCCGCGGGCCTGCTCGTGGATTGCTTTCGCGGCGGCGGCAAGGTGCTCCTGTTCGGGAATGGCGGATCCGCCTCGGACGCGCAGCACATCGCGGCCGAGTGGACGGGGCGCTTCTGCCGGGAACGGCCCGGCCTGCCGGCCATCGCGCTCAGCGCCAACACCTCCGACCTGACTGCGATCGCCAACGACTATGGCTTCGAGCGGGTCTTCGCGCGCCTCGTGGAGGCACACGGACGGCCTGGCGACGTCGCCATCGCGATCTCCACGTCGGGGAGCTCGCCGAACGTGCTCGCTGCCGTCGAAGCGGCGCGCGAGCGCGGGATCGCGGTCGTGGCCCTCACCGGAAGGGACGGAGGCAAGCTGGCGCGCGTCGCGGACGTCGCGTTCGTGGTGCCCGCCGAGCGCACCGACCGCATCCAGGAGTGCCACATCGCACTCCTGCACGGCCTCTGCGAGGCCGTGGACGAGGCCCTCTTCGAGGACGGGCAATGAGTCGCAAGCGCCCGCCGATCGATCGCAGCCGCGTGCGCACGGTCCCGGCGCGGCGTCGCTTCAGCAAGGTGAAGCGGGGCGACGAGGCCGCACCGTGGAAGGCCGGTGGCCGCTTCTCGGACTTCCTCGACGGGCTGCCCGCGATCCTCGGTGCGCGGGACCTGCGCCAGGTGATCGACGCCACCGCGCGTGCCTGCAGGGGGCGCAAGACCGTCCTCTTCGGCTTCGGCGCGCACCTGATCAAGACGGGGCTCGCTCCCGTGGTGGTGGACCTCCTCGAGCGCGGGGTGATCACGGCGCTGATGATGAACGGCGCGGGCTGTGTCCACGATCTGGAGCTGGCCATGATGGGCAGGACCAGCGAGGACGTGGCGCCCGCCCTCGACGACGGCACCTTCGGCATGGCGCGGGAGACCGGCGAGGCCCTGAACCGCGCCATCAACGCGGGATACGCCGAGGGTCTGGGGATGGGCGCCGCGGTCGGGCGCGAGATCCTGGAGGGGCGCTACCGACACAAGGAGCGCTCGGTCCTGGCCACGGCGGCGCGGCTCGAGATACCCGTCACCGTGCACGCGGCGATCGGTACCGACATCCACCACATGCATCCGGGCGCGGACGGCGCCGCGCTGGGCGCCACGAGCCACCGCGATTTCGAGACGCTCACGAGCGTGGTCGCCACCCTCGAGCGGGGCGTGGTCTTCAACGTGGGCTCGGCGGTGATCCTCCCGGAGGTCTTCCTCAAGGCCCTGGCCCTGGCGAGGAATCTCGGCCACCGGGTGGACAAGTTCACCACGGTGAACCTGGACTTCCTTCGCCACTACCGACCCACGGTGAACGTGGTCGAGCGGCCCACCCGCAAGGGCGGACACGGCTACTCCATCGTCGGGCACCACGAGATCGTGGTTCCGCTCGTCGCGGCGGGCGTGATCGAGTCGCTGGAGAGGAGCTGATGGGCCGCATCGTCCTGCTCGAAGGCGACATCACCGCGCAGTCGGTCGACGCGATCGTCAACGCCGCCAACAGCGCTCTGGTGCTGGGGAGTGGGGTGGCCGGTGCGATCCGCGAGCGGGGCGGCCCGTCGATCCAGGCCGAGTGCGACGCCCACGGTCCGGTGGAGGTGGGAGGGGCCGCGGCCACCGGGGCGGGGGAGCTGGACGCCCGCTACGTGCTCCACGCGGCCAGCATGCCGCCGGGCGGCCAGGCCAGCGAGGCGACCGTGCGCTCCTCCATGCGCCGCTGCCTGGAGCTGGCGGCGGAGCGCGGCTGCGCGACCGTCGCGGTCCCGGCCATCGGTGCCGGCGTGGCCGGGGTTCCCCTGCAGCGCAGCGCCGAGATCCTGATCGAGGAGGCACTTGCCCACCTGGAGGGGGAGAGCCCGGTCGAGGAGATCCGCTTCGTCCTGTTCGGCGAGCAGGCCTATCGGGTCTTCGAGAGCGTCAACGACGCGGCCAAAATCGAGGCCCAGATGGCCCGGCTCCGGAAACGGACCTAACCCCGCGCGGGCGCTACTATTCCGCGCCGTGACCATCCTTCTCCAGCTCGCCGCCGCCCTGTACCTGGCCGCCGGGATCTCCGGCGGGGTCGGCGTCAGCCTGGGCTCGCCCCGCGCCGGGCGCGCCGCCATCGTGCTCCTGCTGGCCGGGGCCCTGGCCCACGCGGGCTCGTTCGTGGCGCTCCACGGAGTCGACCCGGTGCCTCCCCTGACGGAGCTGCCCATGGCGGTCTCCTTCATGGCCTTCGTCATGGTGTTGACCTTCCTGGTCTTCGCGCGCCGCGTGGCGCTGGGCTCGCTGGCCGTGGTGCTCGGACCGATGGCCTTCCTCGGCGCGTTCTTCGCGGGTCTGGACAGCCCCGAGGCGGAGTCGACCAGCGGCGCCGGGGCCTGGCCCCACGCCCACGTTCTCCTGGCCGGAGCGGGCCTCGCATTCCTGGCCGTGGCCGCCGTGGCCGGTGCCGTCTACCTGCTCGAGAACCGGCGCCTGAAGCGCAAGCGGCTCCAGCCGGGGCCGGGCGGTCTTCCCTCGCTCGAATCCCTGGACCGCCTGAACGCCGTCGCCCTCGCCGTCGGCTTCCCGCTGCTGACCCTGGGTGTGCTGACCGGGATGATGTGGACCGACGGCGTGTACGGGAAGGTCTTCACGGGCTCGGCCCACGAGGCGTGGAACGCGATCGCCTGGCTCATCTACGGCGTGCTGGTGGCCGCTCGCTTCGTCGCCTCCCAGAGTGCGCGTGACGCGGCAGCGAGCGCGGTCGCCGGATTCGCCTTCCTGCTCTTCGCCGTGGTGGGCGTGGGGATCCTGGCATGAGACTGCTGCTCGTCGGTCTCTCGCACCACACCGCGCCGGTGGAGCTGCGCGAGCGCTTCAGCGTGGACGACGCCGAGCCGCTGCTGGAGAAGGTCTGCGGCAGCGACGCGATCGAGGAGGCGTTCCTCGTCTCCACCTGCAACCGCACCGAGATCCTGGTGGCCACCCGCCGCCTCGAGGAGGCGCGCCTGCGGCTGCGCTCCCTGTTCACCCGCGAGTGGCCGGGCGACCACGGCGGCGACGCGGGGTCCGCGCTGTACGAACACCTCGACTCGGCGGCGATGGTGCATCTGTTCCGCGTGGCCTCCTCCCTCGACTCGATGGTGGTGGGCGAGCCGCAGATCCTCGGACAGGTGAAGGACGCCTATCGCGTGGCCGCCGGCTGTGGCGCCACGCGCGTGGTGCTGGGACGGCTTCTCGACCGCGCGCTGGCGACCGCCAAGCGGATCCGCACCGAGACCCGCATCGCCGAGCGGCCCGTCTCGGTGGCGCGCGTGGCGGTCGACCTGGCTCGGCAGATCTTCGAGACCCTGGAGGGCAAGCGCGCGCTCCTCATCGGAGCGGGGGAGATGGGTGCGATCACCCTGGAGGCGCTGCGCGCCGAGGGCCTGGTCGACGTGGCGGTGGCCAACCGCACGCCTGAGCGCGGGCGCCAGCTGGCCGAGCGCTTCGGCGCGGTGGCACACGGATTCGACGCCCTCCCCCGGCTCCTGTCCAGCTCCGACGTGGTGCTCACCTCGGTGGGTGGCTCGGAGCCGGTCGTGGGGGCCGCGATGGTGCAGGCGGCCATGAAGGGGCGTGGCCACCGTCCCATGTTCGCCATCGACATCGGAGTGCCGCGCAACGTGGAGCCGGCGGCCAACGAGGTGGAGGGCGTCTACGTCTACGATCTCGATGACCTCGACGCGGTGGCCTCGAGCAACGCCGATCAGCGTCGGCGCGAGGTGAGCCGGGCCGAGGGGATCGTGAGGGAGGAGCAGCAGCGCTTCGACGGCTGGATGGCCGCGCTGCGCGCCGTGCCGACCATCAAGCACCTGCGTGCCCGCGCCGAGGCCGTGCGGCGCAAGGAGCTGGAGCGCACCCTGCGCCGCCTCGAGCTGGACGATGGGCAGCGCGAGGGCGTCGAGGCGCTGACCCGCGCCATCGTCAACAAGCTGCTGCACGCTCCGCTCAGTCGACTCCGCGCCGGGGGCGAGGAGGAAACGGGGCTCGCCTACCTGGAGGCGGCGCGCGTTCTCTTCGCACTCGACGACGATGAGGTGCCCGGGGCAGAGGCCGACGCCTTCCCGGGTGATGCCGGGGAATGACGGTCCGCGTCGCCACGCGCAGGAGCGATCTCGCCATGGTTCAGGCCCGGCGGGTGGCGGCCGCCATCGCCGAGGCGCTGGGCGTGGAGACGGAGCTGGTGCCGCTCCAGACCACCGGCGACCGGCTCGCCACGGCGCGTCTGTCGGAGCTGGGCGGGAAGGGCCTCTTCGTGAAGGAGATCGAGGAGGCACTCCTCGACCGACGCGCGGACGTCGCGGTGCACAGCGCCAAGGACCTTCCGGCCGAGCTGGCGCCGGGGCTCGCGCTCGCGGCCTTCCCGGAGCGAGCGGACTTCCGCGACGCGCTGGTGACGCGCGAGCCCGGGGGCAGCCTCGACGGCCTGCCCCGTGCTGCGCGCGTCGGCACCGGGAGCGTACGCCGCACCGCGCAGCTCCTGGCGGCGCGGCCGGACCTCGAGGTGGTGCCCCTGCGCGGCAACGTGCCGACCCGGATCGCCAAGCTGGAGAGCGAGGATCTCGACGCGGTGGTGCTGGCCTGCGCCGGCCTCGACCGTCTGGGTCTCGCCCATCACATCGCGCAGCGGATGGGGCCGGAGCTCCTGCTCCCCGCGCCGACCCAGGGCATCCTCGCCGTGGAGACCCGCGCCGACGACCCGCTGAACGGACAGCTCGCCGCCATCGACGACGCGGCGGCCCGCTGTGCCGCGATCGCGGAGCGCGCCTTCCTGGCGGTGGTCGAGGGCGACTGCAAGTCGCCGGTCGCCGCGCTGTGCGAGGCGGACGGCACGGACGGTGTCTCCGTGCGCGGGCTGGTGGCCTCGCTCGACGGCACGCAGGTGGCGCGGGGAACGGTTCGCCGCGAAGATCCGGCCGATGCGGGCGAGGCAGCCGGGCACATCGTGCTGGAGTCCGGCGGCGCCGAGATCCTGCGCGCACTGCGGGAGGCTTCGCCGTGAGGACGCCGAGGTGCGGGAGGCTGCGTCGTGAGGACCGCGCCGGCGCTGAGGGCTGCCCGGTGGAGACGCGCGCGCCGCAGGAGGCCCGCTCGTGAGCGGGCGGGTGGTGCTCGTGGGCGCCGGGCCCGGTGACGCCGATCTCATCACCCTGCGCGGCGCCGAGGCACTGAGCGCGGCCGATGCGGTCCTCTACGACGAGCTCGTCGCCCGCGAGCTCCTCGACCTGGCACCGCCCGACGCGGTGCGCATCGACGTGGGCAAGCGCGGGCACGACGCGCCGACCCGCAGCCAGGAGGAGACCTGCGCGCTGCTGGTGAAGCTGGCCCGCGAGGGCCGGAACGTGGTGCGTCTCAAGGGCGGCGATCCCTTCGTCTTCGGGCGCGGAGCCGAGGAGGCGGGCGCCTGCGCCGAGGCGGGAATCCCCTGCGAGGTGGTGCCGGGTGTCACCTCGGCCCTGGCGGCACCCGCCCTGGCGGGGATTCCGGTCACCGACCGGCGTCACTCCGCGTCCTTCGCGGTGGTGACGGGACACAAGGACCCGACCCGGGTCTCGCGCGAGCTGCGCTGGGACGCGCTGGCCGACTCGGTGGACACCCTCGTGGTGCTGATGGGCATGCGCAACCTCGAGGCGATCCTCGAGGAGATCGGCCGGGTGCGGCCGCCCGAGACGCCCGCCGCCGCGGTGATGTGGGCGGGCACGAAGCGTCAGCGCGTGGTGGAGGCGCCGCTCGGGGAGCTGGCGGCGCGTGCCCGGGAGGCAGGCCTGGGCAATCCGGCGACCGTCGTCGTCGGCGACGTGGTCCGGCTGCGCGCGGAGCTCGGTGCGCCGCCGGAACGCCCGCTCGCGGCGCGCCGAATCCTGGTCACGCGCGGCGAGGAGCAGGGCGCCCGCTTCGCCGAGCTCCTCGAGCAGGCGGGAGCGGAGTCGGTACACGTTCCCATGCTGCGCTTCGAGCCGGAGGCGGAGCCCCTCGAGCTGGACGCCTGCCTGGGGCGGCTGGCGACCTACGACGGACTGGTGCTGGCCAGCGCCAACGCAGCCCGCTTCCTGGCCCACCGCGCGCACGAGATCGGCGTCGACCTGGGCGAGCTGCGCGGCCTGGTGATCTGCGTCGGGCCGGCCTCCGCCGCGGCGGCGCGCAAGGTCGGCCTGCGCGTGGACCGGACGCCGGAGGGGCGGCGTGATGCGGAGGGCCTCATCGAGGAGCTGGCGCGCTGGATCGAGCCCGCCCGCAAACGGCTCCTGGTGCCGCGCTCCCAGATCGGCCGCGAGCGGCTTCCCGACGGGCTGCGCGAGGCGGGAGCCGAGGTGGATGCCCCGGTGGCCTATCGCACCCTGCCGCCCGAGCGCGATGCGCCCGAGGCCGAGGCGCTGCGCGCCCGACTCATCGCGAGGACCATCGACGTGGCGACTTTCACCAGCCCGAGCGCCGTGCGAAACTGCCTCGGGCTGCTCGATCCCGAGTCCCGCGAGGCGCTCTCGCGGTGCGTCGTGGCGGCAGTCGGCCCCACCACGGCCGCCGCCCTGCGCGAGGCCGGTCTCGAGCCGGACGTGATGCCGCAGATGGCAGGAGGGCCGGAGCTGGTGGAGGCGCTGGTGGCCCACGAAGCCCGCCGACGGGCCGACGCGAACGAAGGGGGTGAGCCCGGATGAGCTTCCCGAAGGTCCGCCTGCGGCGCCTGCGCCGCACCGAGACCCTGCGCCGCATGCGCAGGGAGACGCGCCTCTCCCGTGACGACCTGGTGCTGCCCCTCTTCGTCGTCGAGGGCAGCGGGGTGCGCGAGCCCGTGGCGTCCATGCCCGGCGTATTCCGCCACTCGGTCGATGCGCTCCCGAGCGAGGTGAAGTCGATCCACGATCTGGGGATCCCGGCGGTGATCCTGTTCGGGATCCCCGAGGCCAAGGACGCGCGCGGCTCGGGAGCGGATGCCCCCGACGGGATCGTGCAGCGCGCGGTCGAGGCCGCCAAGCGTGCCGAGCCCGACCTGTGCGTCATCACGGACGTCTGTCTCTGCGAGTACACCGACCACGGACACTGCGGCGTGCTGGACGGTGAGCACGTGGCGAACGACGCCAGCGTCGAACGTCTGGCGGCGACCGCGCTCTCCCACGCCCGCGCCGGGGCCGATGTGGTGGCTCCCTCCGACATGATGGACGGGCGGGTGGGCGCGATCCGGGATGCCCTGGACGGGGGCGGCTTCGAGGAGGTCCCGATCCTCTCGTATGCCGCCAAGTTCGCGAGCGCCTACTACGGACCGTTCCGCGACGCGGCCGAGAGCGCCCCCGCCTTCGGGGACCGACGCGCCTACCAGATGGACGCGCCCAATGCACGCGAGGCGCTGCGCGAGATGCAGCTCGACCTGGACGAGGGGGCCGACGTGCTCATGGTCAAGCCGGCGCTCCCCTACCTGGACGTGCTGGCCGAGGCCCGCCGTCGCTTCGACGTGCCGCTGGCCGCGTACCACGTGTCGGGCGAGTACGCGATGATCCAGGCGGCCGCGGAGCGCGGCTGGATCGACGGGGAGCGCGCCATGGCGGAGGCTCTCCTGGCGATCAAGCGGGCGGGAGCCGACTGGATCCTCAGCTACGCGGCGCGCGAGATCGCGCCGACGCTCTAGCGCGAGCAGGGGGACTCCGTGGGCACCCGGTACAAGGTGGTCGAGGTCTCGACGGTGACCGACGAGGAGCTGGAGCGGGTCCTCAACGAGTGCACCGCCGAGGGCTGGAAGCTCGACGGGATGCAGTTCGCGATGCGCGACAACTCGAAGCGCCCCTCGATGGCCTTCGTCACCTTCACCAGGGAAGAGGAGCAGGAATGAAGTCGTACCGTCGAGTGGGCCGCATGGCCGTGGGCGTCGTCCTCGTGCTCATGGCGGCGACTCCCGCCGTACCCACCGCTCGCGCCCAGGAGGCACAGGAGGCCACGGATCTCCTGCTGGCCCTGATCCGGCTGCGCTCGCCCGGCATCGAGAACGTGGCCGCGCGACCCCAGATCGCGGAGGCGGTGGCTGCGCAGAATACCTGGAAGATCTCCGACGCGGAGGTCCAGAAGCGCGACGAGGAATGGCAGGCCGGGGGCGCCGCGGAGCTGAAGCAGCAGCTCCAGACCAACGAAGCCGGGCGCGTGCTGCGCGGGTTCGTGGACCGCGGCAGCAAGACCTATACGGAGGCGTTGCTGATGGACCGGCGCGGAGCGCTGGTGGCCGCCTATCCCCCGCCCAGCGACTACTGGCAGGGCGAGGAGGACAAGTTCAAGCTCCCCTTCGCGACCGGGCAGCTCTACATCGGACCGATCCACTTCGACCACAGCACCCAAGCCTACGTCTCGGACGTCTGCGCGCCGATCCACGCCGATGACCCACAGGCGATCGGCGTCCTGTGCATGGCGGTGCGTCTCTCCAAGGGGCCGGGCGTTCCTCCGGACCGGCGGCACGAGTAGTCCGATGGATGCGACCGCGCGTGAGGCCTTCGATCGCGAGCCCTACTGCAGCCTCGCCACCTTTCGCCGCAACGGGCGGGCGGTCGAGACCCCAGTCTGGTTCGCTCACGACGACGGCCCCTTCTACGTCTTCAGCGAAGGGGACGCGGGCAAGGTCAAGCGGCTGCGTGTGGGGAGTCGGGTCCGCGTGGCGCCCTGCACCCTGCGCGGGCGCGTCACCGGCGAGTGGGTGGAGGGAACCGGTCGCATCGTCGAGGACCCGGCCGAGATCGAACGCGCCTACGCGGCGCTACACCGCAAGTACGGCTGGCAGATGAAGCTCGCCGACTTCGGCTCGCGGCTCAGCGGCCGCTACGCGCGCCGCAAGGTGCTGGCGTTCGAGCTCGAGACGCCCCAGTCCGGCTGAGACGTCAGGGGCGCGCTTCGGCGGGGCGTTCGGCGGGCGGCAGGACGAGGGGGACGAGGATCGCGCAGAGGGTGGCGGTGAGACCTCCCGCCACGTAGGGGGCGCGCGGGCCGACGTGCTCGAGGAGCCAGCCGGCGGCCGCGTTGCTGGCGATGCCTCCGAGGCCGACGCCCACCATGGCGCCGAGTCCCTGGGCGGTGGAGCGCAGTCGTTCCGGCACGGCCGCCTCCAGGTACAGCGGTGCGCCGATCACCAGTCCCGCCACGGTGACGCCGTGCAGGATCTGCACCGCGTAGATCGCGAGTGGGCTCTGGGAGAGCCCGCAGACGGTCCAGCGCAGCGCTCCCGAGGCGATCCCGATCCCGAGCAGGCCGCGCGGTCCGAAGCGCTCGGCGATCTCGCCCGTGTAGAGCACCAGGGGAATCTCCAGCGCGAGCATCAGGATCCAGAGGTTCCCGACCGTCTCCATGGAGCCGCCCTGGGAGCGGATCAGCAGCGGGAACAGGCCCATCGGTCCCTGCAGTGCCAGGAAGGCGAGCACCTGCAGGAGCAGCAGGATCACGACCGGGCGGTGACGCAGGAGTGCGCGCCAGTCGCCGCGACTCGCGCGCACCGCCTCGTCACCGCCGCGCGGGATACGCAGGCCCACCACGGCGGCGGCCGCGCAGAGGAGGGCCGTGGCGGGGAAGAGGAGGCCGAGCCCGGGCTCGCTCACCGCCTCGCTGGCCTGCCAGCCCCGGGCCGACTGGATGCGGTCGAGCAGGCGGGGGAACCCGACCACGACCAGGAGAAACCCGACGGTCCCCCAAACCCGCACGCGACCGAACGCGTGCCCGGTCGAGTCCGGGAGCGATGCGAAGCTCACGGCCACCGCCTGGGGGATCACCGCCGTGGCGAAGAAGGACAGCGCTACGGTTCCGACCGCGAGCGCGGCGAAGCCTTCGGCCGTGTAGAGGGCCATGTACCCGAGCCCGGCGCCCAGGGCGAGCAGCACCAGGACCCGCGCTCGCGATCCGGTGCGGTCGGCCACCTGGCCCCAGAGTGCCTGGGCGGCGATCCCGGTGGCGGGGATCATGGCCACCACCAGTCCCACCTGGGTGCCGGAGAGCCCGGCGTTCTCGCCCAGGTAGAGCGAGAAGAAGGGAAAGAACATGCCCAGTCCGCCCAGGTACAGGAACCAGAAGGCGGAGAGCGGGCGCGCCGCAGTCACGCCTCAGGGTCCGGGCGGTGACTCGGCGAGCAGGGCCTCGAGGCGCGCGAGCAGCTCGGGGTCGTCGGGCTCGGTGCGCGGCGCAAAGCGGTCGGTGACGTGTCCGCTCCGGTCGACGAGGTACTTCTGGAAGTTCCATTGCACGGGCCCACCGACGGGAGCGGGCCGGCTGGTCAGCCAGGCGTAGAGCGGGTGGATTCCCTTTCCCTTGACCGTGATCTTCGAGAACATCGGGAAGCGTACGCCGTAGGTGGAGCGGCAGAACTCGGCGATCTCCGCGTCGCTGCCCGGCTCCTGGCCCGCGAAGTCGTTCGAGGGGAAGCCGAGCACGGCGAAGCCGCGCTCGCGGTGCTTCTCGTAGAGCGCTTCGAGGCCCTCGTACTGCGGAGTGAGCCCGCACTTGCTCGCGACGTTCACGACCAGAAGGACCTGCCCCCGGTAGTCGGCGAGCGACTGCGGCGTGCCGTCGATGCGGTTCAGGGTGAAGCCGTGGATCCCGGCGGAGGTCGCGGCTCCGAGCAGGGGGAGCAGCACGAGGGCGAGGAGCAATCTTCTCATGGTGCGAGCTTAGCTCCTACCGGGGGCTCGCCACGCGCAGGGGACGGGTCTCGGGATCGGCCGGTCCGGTGGCGTGCAGCAGGTAGTCGCCCGCCGCGAGCGAGGCGGGAACGACCAGGGCGCGACCGGGCGAGAGCGGCGCGGCGCCCAGCACCCGGATCAGGGGAGAACGGCCTGCCCGGGTGCGCAGCCAGGCGCTGCCGTCCGCATGGCTGCGCCCGTGGCGCAGCCGGTAGACGACGAGCCCGCGCGGCCCGAGGCCGTGACGCTCGACGCGCAGGCGCAGCGCGCCGGGCGCCAGGACGTCCGGGGCGCGGATGCCGTCTTCGAGCAGTCCGATGGTCGCGTCGCCGGCGGGCAGCGCGCCTTCGTTGTAGGCGAGCACCTCGAGGGGCTGGATCCAGGGCTTGCCGCCGTGCTGGCCCTCGTCGACCAGGTCGCAGAGAAGGGCGTGCAGCCCGGGCTCGAGCGACACGAGAGTCCGACCCCCGCCTTCGGGGCGGTGCACGTCGCTCCCGCCCAGAGCCTCCACGCCGTCGGGGAGCGGGCGGTCGAGGGAGATGGCCGCCAGGGACTCGGGCGTTGCGTCCGCTGCGAAGCGGAGCAGCACCATCCGGTGCGGCTTCCAGCCCTTGTTGACGAAGTCGAATGCGGTGAGGCCGGAGGGCACGCGCTCCGGCGCCACGAAGCCCTCGTCCACCGCGTGCACGGTCACCACCTGGGGTTCGGCGGCGACCGCGCTCGCGAGCAGCAGTGCGGCGAGGACGAGCGATCCTTCCGCCCTCATGCCGCCAGCCCCGGCAGGATCTCTCCCGCGAGACGCTCCAGGCCCTCGGCGAGGCGTTCGTCGCTCGTGCCCGGGACGCCGCCGCGCGCGATCAGGAGATCCATGCCGATCTGCTCCCGGTAGCTCGCCAGGGTGTCCTCCACCCTGCTGGCCGTGCCCACGATCACGCGCTCCTCCACGTCCCCCTCGGAGGCGCGTGCGAGCGCCGCGGGCAGCGCCCTCGAGATCTGCCGGGACTCCAGACGCATGGCTTCGATCACCCGTTCGGCGTCCATGTCGTCCCGGGCCACGTGCACCGTCCGGATCACCGGGACGCGCAGGGGAGTGTCGAGCTCGCCCACGAGGTGCTCGCGGTGGTAGGCGTGGTTCTCGGCCAGTGTGTCGAGGGTCTCCAGCGGCGAGGCGAGGTAGGGCAGGCCGCGGCGCGCCGCCTGCAGGAGTCCCTTGCGTCCGAACGCTGCCACCAGCAGGGGCGGGTGGGGGCGCTGCACGGGCGCGGGGCCGCTGCCGTCGCGCCAGCGCGCGAGCACCGCGTCCAGGACCGAGTCGAAGCGATCGCGCTTCTCGGAGACGGGGATTCCGAAGGCACGGAAGAGGGGCGCGCGAAAGCCGCGTCCCAGCCCCAGCCACACCCGGCCCTCGGAGAGGTGGTCGAGGGTCGCGACCTCGTCGGCGACCTGCGCGGGCTCCCGTACGGGGAGCAGGAGCGAGGTCGTGCCCAGGGCGATGCGCTTCGTGCGGGCTCCGATCGAGGCCAGGGTGACGAGCGGAGAGGGCATCGCACCCGGCGTGAAGTGGCCCTCGGGCAGCCACACCGAGTGGAGTCCGGCTCGCTCGGCCCACTCGGAGAGAGCGAGCTGACGGGCCGCGTCGTGGGGCGAGCGCGGGCCGCCGAGAGAGAGGCCGAGGGCCATGGGCGTTGCCCCGCTCACGCCGGGGGCGGTGCGGGCTGGTGGACTGGAGCCGAGCGCTTCATGCCCATCACCCAGGGCAGGACGACGGGGAGCAGATCGATGCGCGAGCCCAGGCTCTTCGACACGCCGGAGAGGAGGCCCATCACCCGACCGATCAGGACGACGTGGCTGGGGATGCGCACGATCGGATTGCGTCGGACCTGCTCGCCCAGCTCCTCGTTCCAGCGCGCGAAAGTCCGCGCCTCCTCCCAGCCTCCCGCGCGGGCGCGCTGCGCGAAGGCGAGCGCGAAGCGAGCAACCTCGACGAGGGACTCGTGACGGCCGTCGCGGGTCTCGAATCCGAGGTCGACGAAGGCGTCCACGATCGCCTCGGCGTCGCCGCCGATGATGGCCGCGCCGAACGCCACGATCTGCTCGCGGAAGCGCGCGGGCAGGTTCTTGGCCAGCCCGAAATCGAGGAGCACCAGGCGCGGCCCTTCCGGCTGCACCAGGAGGTTGCCCGGATGCGGGTCGGCGTGGAAGAAGCCGTGGTAGAGGATCTGCTCGCACCAGGTCTCGACGAGGAGGCGGAGCAGCGCGTCGGTGTCGGTGCCTTCCCGGCGCAGCGCGTCCGTGTCCGTGATCTTGATGCCTTCGATGAACTCCATGCAGAGCACCCGGCGGCTGGTGCACTCCCAGACGATCTCCGGCACGACCACGTCGTCGCGGTGCGCGAGCAGCTCGGCCATGCGCTCCGCGTTGCGCGCTTCGTTCACGAAGTCGAGCTCCAGGGGTACGTGGCTGGAGAGCTCGTCGACCAGCGGCATCAGGTCCACGTCGGGCTCGAGCCAGCCGACCGCCCGGAAGAGCGCCTTCAGGTTGGAGAGGTCGCTTCGGACCAGCGCGCCGATCTCCGGGTACTGGACCTTCACCGCCACGCGCCGACCGTCGTGGAGGCGCGCGTCGTGCACCTGCGCGAGGGAGGCGGACGCGATGGGGCGACGCGAGAACGCCGCGAAGACGTCCTCCAGCGGTGCGCCCAGCTCGCGCTCCACCGTGCGTCGAGCGACGGGGAAGGAGCGCGGCGGCACCCGGTCCTGGAGACGCGAGAGCACGTTCACGTACTGGGGCGGCAGCAGGTCCGCCCGTGCCCCGAGGAACTGGCAGCCTTTCAGGATCATCCCGCGCAGCTCGACCGCCGCGTCGTAGATGGACTCGGCGCTGGTCTGGTGGAGCCGGGACCAGCGCTCGTCCATGTCGCGCGGCCCCAGGCGGCGCGCGATGAACTGGTTGGTCTTGATGCCGAGGTAGATGCGCCCGAAGGTGGTGCCGATTCGTCGCGCACGGTACAGACGCTCGGCCGGGCCGAGACGGCGAGGGGCCATGACCCCAATCTAGCAGGCCTCCCTGCTACCAGAGCTCCGGCGGCTTGGCGGGGCACGACCACTGCCCGGGGAGCGGGCCGTCCAGGAACTCCTCCTCGTCCGCCTCGGGAAGACCCGCCGCCGCGGGGCCGAGGGAGTCCACGTCGATCTCCTCGTCCGCCTCGGGGAGGCCGGCGGCCGCCGGTCCCAGCTCACCGAGCTCCGTCTCCTCGTCGGCTGCCGGCAGCCCCGCCGCCGCCGGGCCCAGGCCGCCGCCCACCTCGAACTCCTCGTCGGCGGCGGGCAGGCCTGCCGCGGCGGGTCCCAGCTCGGCGTCCGGATCGGCCTCGAACGGCTCGTCGTAGACGGGCTCGAAGTAGCCCTCTTCCTCTTCGTCGTAGTCCTCTTCCCAGGGAGGACTGTAGTGACACTGGGTCCAGCCCGGGGCCGCGAACTCGAGCAGATAGTCGCTGCCCAGGTTCTGGTAGGAGAAGCCTTCGTCGTGGAACGGCGCCACGCCGATGCGGGGATCGGGGACGGTGTCGAGGTAGTCCGCCTCGACCAGCTCGTCGAGCTCCTCCGGGTAGTAGCCCTCCCGATCGTAGTAGTCGGCGAGGGCGTCGATGATCTCCTGGGCGCGATCGTCGCGCGTGATCCGGTAGTCGATCCCCGCCCAGGTCCGCCCCGCGAAGATGGGGAGGGCCAACAGGATCGCCCCGAGGGCCGCGTAGCCGGCCAGGCTGCGCGCGCCCATGGTGAGGTTGCCGGCGCTGCGGGTGGAGACGAGGAGCGCGACGATCCCGATGGCGATGGCCGCAGCCAGCATCCAGAGCCCGCCCGGCAGTGCCAGCGACACCCAGGCGCCCGGAATCGCGGCGGCGACGAGGACGCCGACCACCGCGATCGGGCCGCGCACGCGCCAGGCGGCAAGGGCCAGGCCGATGCAGGCCAGCAGGGCGGCGGCGATCGTCGCGAGCAGGTCGAGACCGAACACGGTGACGACCGGCCAGGGAGACAGGTTGAAGCGGAGCGCCGGGTTCGTACCCGTGGAGGACACCGCGGTCAGCACCACGATCGCGGCGAGCGGAAGGTAGACGAGGAGGCGCACCGGCCAGCCCTGACGTAGCCAGGCTGCCGTCAGCCACGGTGCGGTCAGCGCCGCTCCGAGCAGTGCGGCCATGCTGATCATGACGCCCGATGCCCGCCAGCCGAAGAAGTTCCAGATCTGCGGCCCGGGGAAGCGCAGCCCGTAGAAGAGGAAGAGGCCGGTGGCCAGCGCGCCGGACACCGCCAGTGCGCGCAGGATCGCCGAGCGCGTCGTCAGGAAGGCACCCACCGCGAGGAGCAGCGCCGGGACGAAGTAGGCGGCGATGGGCGGAGCCGGGTCCTCCCCGAACGGTGCCAGCAGGATCGATTCGGTGAGGAATCCGCGCGGCTGCCACCAGGGAACCGGGGACTCGGTCGGATACGGGCCGAAGCCGTAGTAGACCAGAGCCGCGTAGCCCAGAAGCGCCAGCGCAAGCAGCCAGCCCAGCACGCCGCTGCGGCCCGATTCTCCGTCCGTGCTCACTTGCGCCCTCCTCCTCTCGCGACCGGGGCGGTCGTGTCTCTCTGCGACTCCGCTCCCGAGCGCCGCCCGCTCCGCGAGCCCTTCTTCGATTCGTCAGCGGGCACCAGGCGGAACTCGGCCTTCACCTCGATGGTGTGGTTCTCGAGGAGCTGACCGAGTACCTCGGCGGGGTCCATGCTCTCCAGGACCCGCGCCATCTCTTCCGCCATTCGACCCGAAAACTCCGCACGGGTGCGGTCGCTCTGGTCGACGGCGAAGTCCACCCAGTCCTGGGGCACCGTGTCACCCAGCGCCCGCCGGAAGGCCTCCTCGGTGGTGAAGATCCCGGTCAGGCCCAGGGTGAACGCCCGGCGGAACAGGTCGGAGATGAGCGCAGGGCGCTCATCCGGTTCTTCGTCGGCAGGCGGGGAGCGCCGGCTCCGGCCGCCGTCTTTGCTCCCTCTGGACTGGGTCATTGGAGTAGACTTCCGCTCATGGAGCCGACTCGCGTGCGCGAGGTGATGCAGGAGAAGATCGTCACGATCGGCGTGGGCGACAAGCTGTCGACCGTCGAGGATATCATGACGCTCGGCGGGGTGCGGCACATGCCCGTCGTGGCTGCCGGACGACTCGTCGGGGTGGTGTCGGAGCGGGACCTGCTGCGGGCCTCCCTCTCCAGCCTGGATCCCAACCAGCAGGAGCGCCGCGCCTTCCTGGAGGCGATCGAGATCGCCCAGGTGATGTCCACGCCCCCCATCACGGTGGGGCCGGAGGCCCGCGTCGAAGAGGCGGCGCGTTCCATGGCCGACAACAGGATCGGTTGTCTCCCGGTAGTCGAGGGCGACAAGCTGCTCGGTCTCCTCACCGAGACCGACCTGCTCCGCTACTTCGCCGACCTCGACTGGTCCAACGACTTCAACATCTAGCC
>JANQFA010000166.1 GCA_028278065.1 Myxococcota bacterium | reverse complement strand
GGACTGAAGAAGACGAGCGAGCCGGCGGGCGCCTCGATCGGAACCTGCTCGGATTCGTCGAAATGGCGCGGGTCCGTGAAGAGCGGTCCCAGGCGGCCCTCGCCTTCGAGTCCCGGCAGCATTCCCCGACGATGGCTGCCGCGCACCACCCGGAAGCAGCCGTTCTCCACGCGCGCGTCGTCGAAGACGACCATGACGTTGGGAAGCTGGTCCAGGTGCGAGGAGACGTGGGCCCAGTAGGGCGAGTCCTGGTGCCAGCGGAAGCGCGAGCCCTCGCGGGGCCGCTTGAGGTTGAGCTTGTCGGTCCAGAGCGACACCTCCTCCGATCCGACCAGGTCGCGGATCGGATCCACGAGACGCGGGTCGTCGACCAGCGCGTCGAAGACCGGATCGAGGTGGTGGAAGGGCTCGATCACGCGCAGGGTGCGCGACCCCGGCGCGTGCTCGTACTGCAGGAGAGCGCCCACGGCCGGCTGGTAGCGGTTGCCGTCCACCTCGTAGCCGCCGTCGCCGCCGACCGCGCCCTGCTCCGCGCGCGACACGACCCGCTCGGCCGCCGCGCGCAACGCATCGATCTCCGCCGGACTGAAGACCGCCTCGCGGACGAAGAAGCCGTCCTCCCGCCAGGCGCGGCGCTCCGATTCGAGTATCCGCATGCCGGCGGAGTTTCCGATTCACGGCGGGTGCGGTCAACCCGCAGGCGACGTGAAAGGCGCCCGAGCGAGCCGCACATGCCCGCTTTTACCCAACTTTCACATGGCCCGGCTTCCCCCGGCCGGTCCTCTCCCTATGCTTCAGCCGTCTGCAGCGGCCCCCCGGCGGGCACCCGTCCCGGTGCAGCAGCGAAGAAACCGCAGAGCCGAGCAGCTCGCGCCCGATCCGGAAGGAGCCCCGATGTCCTCTCCCTCGACCCCGCCCCGGCCCGACCTCGACGGCGAGGCCTTCTACTCGAAGATCCCGGCCGTCCCGACCCTCATCTACTGGGGTCTGCACGGTCTCGCCCTCGTGGCCCTGCTCTTCGTGCGGCCCTCCGCGGAGATCCTGGTGCTGACCGCCGCGACCTACTGGGTCCGCATGATCGGGATCACCGGCGCCTACCATCGCTACTTCTCGCACAAGACCTACAAGACGAGCCGGATCTTCCAGTTCGTGCTCGCCTGGATCGGAGCCAGCGCCACCCAGAAGGGGCCGCTCTGGTGGGCCGGCATCCACCGCATCCACCACCGGGAGAGCGACGTCCCGGGCGAGGACCCCCACTCCCCCAAGGACGGCTTCTGGTACTCCCACGCCGGCTGGATCCAGGACCCGCGCTGGGAGCCCACGCCGTTCGAGGAGATCCGCGACTTCGCGCGCTATCCGGAGCTGCAGTGGCTGAACCGCTGGCACTTCGTGCCGCCCCTGGTGCTGGTGGCCGCGATCTGGCTGACGATGGGTGCGGCAGCGGTCATGTGGGGCTTCGTCCTCTCCACGGTGCTGCTCTGGCACTCGACCTACACGATCAACTCGCTGTCGCACCTGTTCGGGTCGCGCCGCTACGAGACCACCGACACCAGCCGCAACAACGTGTGGCTGGCCTTCCTCACCCTGGGTGAGGGCTGGCACAACAACCACCACCGCTACATGGCGAGCTGTCGGCAGGGCTTCTTCTGGTGGGAGATCGATCCCACCTACTACGTCCTCAAGGGCCTCGAGAAGCTGGGCCTCATCTGGGACATCCGCGAGCCCCCCTCGCACCTGCTGCAGCCGCAGGAAGAGATGAAGGAGGCGGCCTAGTCCGCCGCGGCCGGTAGCCAGAGCTGGACGCGGGTCCAGGCGTCGTTCGCGTTCACGCGGACTTCGCCGGACCAGCGCTCGAGCAGGGTCGCCGCGACGGCGACGGCGAGAGCGCGACCGCGGGGACCGACGCGGGGATCGGTCTTCTCCAGGTCGTCGGACTGGCCTTCGTCCTCGATGGTGAAGAGCACCCCGGAGCCCTCCGCCTCGGCGCGCACCTGCACCTCGCTGCCGCTCGGGGCCGCATCCCAGGCCGAGAGCACCAGGGTCACGATCAGGTGATGGAGGGCGTCGGCGTCCACCCACACGTCCGGGTGCTCCTCGGAGACGTCGACCGACACCGCCGGCGCCCGCGCGCTCTGCTGGCTGAGGGTTCTGTCGACGGCGCGCAGCACCTCGGCCGGATCCACGTGCATGCGCGCGGACGGATCGTCGACCAGGAGTGGCCGCAGGTGGGCGAGCGCCGCCCCGGCCTGGGTCGAGATCGTCTCGATGTCGTCGGCGCTGGCCTGGATCTGCTCCTGATCGGTCTCGCGGGCGATGAGATACGCGGAGAGGCGCGCCGCCGCGAGCAGATTGCCCGCCTCGTGGCACAGGGCCAGCGCCAGCTCGACGGGATCTCCGGCTTCGGGACAAGCGCGAGAATCCGGCACGGGTTCCCCGGTTTCGGGACGGATGCGAGAATCCGGCACGGGAGCTCCGGCTTCGCGACGGACGGGAGAGTCCGACACAGGGCGATGCTAGCGAGGCCGACCCGGAGGCGGAACCGTCCGGGATCAAGCGGCTCCGGCGACCCGCCGGCGGAACTGTCGGGATCAAGCCGCTCCCGCGACCCGGCTGCGCCACTCGGCGAGGTCGACGACGCGGCCGCTCTCCCGGGCCTCCTCGGCGGCGAAGCCGAGCAGATGGCTCTCGAGCGCGATGCGTCCGGAGGTGAGCGTGTCCTCTCCCGCCCCGCGCTCCACACAGCGGACGAAGTGGGCCACCAGGCCCTCGTCTCCGCCGAAGTGACCCAGCTCCGAGCCCTCGATGCGCATCCGGTCCAGCTCCAGCGAGCCGTGGCGCGAGACCTCCAGGAGCCCTTCGTGCAGGACGCCGCGCAGCTCCCCCCGGCTGCCGCTGATGCGCAGGGTGCGACGCTCCTGGGTGGCGAGCCCGTGCAGCGTGAAGGTCGCGGTGATCCCGCCTTCCAGCTCGACGATCGCGACCTGATGGTCCAGCGCGTCGTTGTCCGTCCGGAACACGCAGCGTCCATAGCGGCCGGTCTCGAGTGCCCGGCGGCGGGCTTCCCTCGACGGGTCCGCCGACACGTCGGCCCACGGCCACAGCGCAGCGAGCGAGTCGGGCGGGTCCACATAGAAGCGCACGGCATCGTGCACGCAGTGGGCCTGGACCGGACAGCCGTCGGTGCAGCGGTCGGGCGCGCCGCGCGGCGCCGCTTCGGCGCAGTAGTGGGTGCGGCTGCCGAAGGACGAGACCCGGCGCGGACCGGCTCCCGCGAGCCAGACCAGCAGATCCAGGTCGTGACACGACTTCGCCAGCAGGATGGGAGCGGCGATCGCGCGGTTGCGGAACTTCCCGCGCACGTAGGAGTGGGTCATGTGCCAGTGGGCCACGTGCTCCTTCAGGTCGAGGGTGACCAGCTCTCCCAGCCTGCCCTCCTCCACCACGCGGCGCGCCGCGGCGTAGAAGGCGCTGTGTCGCAGCACGTGCCCCACCTGGAGGATCACGCCGGCCTGCTCGGCGGCCTCGACCACGCGAATGCAGTCGGCCGGATCCGGCGCGATCGGCTTCTCGAGGAGCACGTGGTAGCCGCGCTCGATGGCGGCCAGAGCGGGCTCCACGTGCTCGGTGTCCCCGGTGGCCACGATCACCGCGTCGGCGCGGCGCGGCCCGTCGAGGAGCGGCTTCCAGTCGTGGGAGAGCGCTTCGCGCGCGAGCCCCAGGTCGCCGGCCAGGGCGTCGCGCCGGCCCGGGTCGGGTTCGGCGAGGGCCGTGATGCGGAGCGCGTCCGGGTTGGCGCGGGCCCATGCCCCATAGGTGTGGCGCCCGCGCAGCCCCGCACCGATCACGATCGCCTGCACCGCCATGACGCCGGCTATACTAGGTGAACCGGCCGGGCCGCGGCGAGGAGTTGCACACGATGCGCGAGGCGCGCCTCTTCGGCCGCGACCACACCCGCTACGGCTTCACCGCGGCGGTCGCCGAAGGACGCCTGGCCGCCGCGCTGTCCGCGGGTGGCGCGCCCAAGACCTACGATCACACGGACCCGAACGAGGATGCGGTTGGATTCGCGTGGGGGCCCGACGGTGCGCTCCTCGTGGTGGCCGACGGACACAACGGCGCGACCGCCTCCGAGTGCATCGTGAGCCACCTGCTCGACGGCCCCGCCCGCTCGTGGGTGCACGGCGCATCCCTTCCCGACTGGCGCGGCAGCGCGCTCGATGTCCTGTGGGAGGCGCACATGGCCGTGCGTCGGGCCAGCGAGGAGTCCGCGCGGCCGGGCTCGCGCACCACCGTGGCGCTGGCACTGGTGCGGGCCGCCGAGGCCCGCGTACGGGTGGCGGCGCTGGGTGACTCCCATGCGTTCGCGGTCGAGGGCGAGGTACCGGACCTGGCCAGGCCGGGCGAGTCCATCCGCCCGCGCTACTGGCCGGGCTCCGAGTCGCTGACCCGGGAGCAGCTGGACGAGAAGGCCGTGATCGCCGAGCGGGACACCCGCGGCCTGCGGGCGCTGGTACTGGCCACCGACGGGCTCTCGGAGCAGCACGTGGGCGTGTCCGATCCCGCGGCGGTGGTGGCGGAGGCCGCCGAGCTGGCCGGCGAAGAGGCACCCGAGCTGCGCCCCCTGGTGCTGGCGCGCAGCCTGGTCGGGCGGGCACAGGACGCCCACCGCGAGAATCCCTCGGGAGACAACGTGGGAATCGCGGTGATCTGGCTGGACGAGCCCGGCTGGGAATCGCCGTGATCTGGCCGGACGAGCCCGGCTGGGAATCGCGGTGATCTGAGTGGACGAGCCCGGCTAGGTGTGGGACCCGCAGCCAGCGCGCGACGCCCCGCTCGCCCCGGGCGAGGGCTGCGCCGAGCCCGCTGCGAGACCGTCTAGAGCGAGACCAGGTGTGCGCCGACGCGCTCGCCCAGGGCGAGGGCCGCGGTGAGCCCAGGGGATTCGATCCCCAGCAGATGCACCATCCCTTCCTCGCCCGCATGGACCACGAAGTCGCGCGGGGACTCGCCCGCCCGTGCCAGGCGGGGACGGATCCCGGCGTACTCGGGCGTCAGCCAATCCTCGCGGAGCCCGGGCAGATAGCGGCGCGCCGCACGGGCGAAGACCCCGGCCTTGGCGGGATCGACTGCCAGCTCGCGCGCGGCCACGTACGTGGCATCCGGACCGAAACGGATGCGACCGCCCAGGTCGAGGGTCGCGTGGATGCCCAGGGCCCCGTCCGCCGCCGGCAGCGGGTAGACCAGACGCGAGACCGAGAGCGGAGCCCCCGGGGCCAGAGCGAAGTAGTCGCCCTTGCAGAGATGCTGGCGCCAGCCGCGCGCGTCCACGTCCACGCCCGCAGCGCCGGCCACCCGGTCCGCGTCGAGGCCGGCGGCGTTCACCACGGCGGCACAATCCAGCGTGGTCGCCGTGCCGTCGGCGTCGCGCACCGCCAGCGTGAACCCCGCGGACCGGGACTCCACGGACCGCACCTCCGCATGGGTCACCAGCACCGCGTCCCGAGCCTCGGCCTCGGCCAGGAGGTCGAGACAGAGCGCCTCCGCATCGACGATGCCCGAGCTCGGGGAGGCGAGCGCCGCCTCCGCGGTCACGTGGGGCTCACTCCGCGCCACCGCGGCGCGATCGAGGAGCTCGAGGTCGTCGACCCCGTTGGCCCGGGCGTTCTCCGCCAGCCTCTCCAGGGCCGGGACCTCCTCGGCGCGGCTGGCGACCACCAGCTTCCCGATCCTCGCGTGCGGGATGCGCCGGGCCGCGCAGCGCTCGTAGAGCAGGCCCCGGCCGCGCACGCAGAGCTCGGCCTTGAGCGACCCCGGTCGATAGTAGAGCCCCGCGTGGATCACCTGGCTGGAGCGGCTGGTCGTCTCGCGCGCGATCGCCTCGCGCCGCTCCAGCACGACGACCGAGCGACCGCGGCGCGCGAGCTCCGCCGCGCAGGCCAGGCCGACCACCCCCGCGCCGACCACCACCACGTCCGTCTCGGCCGGGGCGCGGCCACGGGCCCTCGTCACGACCCGGGCTCACGGAGGCGAGGCGCCATCACGGCAGGGGCGCGCCGAACTCGGCCTGGTGGCGATCTGCGATCGCGGCCGCGTCGAGCGTGAGTCCCTGGGGCCCCTCCACCTCGACCTTGAGCGAGCCCATCAGGCTTCCCATGCGGCACGCGTCGGCCAGCTCGGCACCGCGCGCCAGCCCGTGAAGCAGTCCGGCACGATAGGCGTCGCCGCAGCCGGTCGGATCCACCACCCTCGCCGCGACGACGGGCTCCACCTCGATCTCGCGTCCATCCTGGAGTACGCGCGAGCCGCGCTCGCCCTGGGTGACGACCACGGCGCCCACCTTCGCGACGATCTCGTCCGCGTCCCAGCCGGCACGCTCGCGGCTGAGCGACCACTCGTAGTCGTTCACCACGAAGACGTCGGCCCCGTCGATCAGCTCGCGCAGGTCGTCGCAGCCGAACTGGGTGAGGGCCTGGCCCGGGTCGACGACGATTCGCACGCCGCGGGCCTTCAGCTCCCGCGCGTACTCCTGCATGGCGCGCTTGGCGTTGGGCGAGACGATCGCCACGTCGAGCGGGTCGCTCACGTCCGCGATGCGCGCTTCGTGGGCACGGTCCATGGCGCCCGAGTGGAAGGCCGTGATCTGATTGTCGTCCAGGTCGGTGGTGATGTAGGCCTGGGCCGTCCAGGTCCCCTCCAGCACACGGATGCAGTCGCGGCTGACGCCGTTGCGATCCAGCCAGTCGGCGTACTCCGCGAAATCCTCGCCCACCGTGCCCAGCAGCACCGGGTCTCCGCCGATGCGCTTCAGGTTGTACGCGATGTTGCCGCCGCATCCGCCCCAGCTCTTGCGCAGGCTCGGAACGTGAAAGGACACATTCAGCATGTGCACCTTGTCGGGCAGGATGTGGTTGCGAAACCGGTCGCGAAAGACCATGACGTGGTCGATGGCGATCGATCCGGTGACGAGAACGGACATGGAGGCTCCCCCGGGTGTGCCGGCGCAGTCTCGCCGTCGGCGCCGAGGGCGTCAACGGCCCCAGGCCCCGCCCTGCTAGAATCCGGCCCCATGCGAATCGCCGATCTCTTCGCAGATGGGGAGCCCGTCTTCTCCTTCGAGTTCTCTCCGCCGAAGACGGACAAGGGCTTCGAGAGCCTCTTCCGTACCATCGCCGATCTCAAGAAGCTCGACCCGGGCTTCGTGTCGGTGACCTGGGGCGCGGGCGGCTCCACCCGGCGCAAGACCGTCGAGCTGGTGGCCCGCATCCAGCGCGAGACGGGGCTCACGGCAATGGCCCACCTCACCTGCGTGGGCTCGGATCGCGACGAGATCGCCGAGATCCTCGATCGGATCGCGGCCGAGGGCATCGAGAACGTGCTGCCGCTGCGCGGGGACCCCCCGCTCGACCAGCCGGACTTCCGGCCGGTAGAGGGCGGCTTCCGCTACGCGAGCGAGCTCCTCGAGTTCATCCACTCGCGCTGGAGCTTCTGCACCCCGGCGGCCTGCTACCCGGAGACCCACCAGGAGGCCGAGAGCCCGGAGGCAGACCTCCGCAACCTGGTGCGCAAGGTGGAGGCGGGGGCCGAGTTCCTGATCACCCAGCTCTTCTTCGACAACGCCGACTACTTCGCCTTCTGCGAGCGCGCCCGGGCGGCGGGGATCCGGGTGCCGATCGTGCCGGGCATCATGCCCATCACCAGCAGCGTGAACGTCCCGCGCATCGCCCGCATGTGCGGGTCCAGGGTGCCCGCCGAGCTGCAGGACGCCGTCGACGCGGCGGCCGGCGAGCGCGATCGGGTGGACGCCGTAGGCGTGGAGTGGGCGACCCTGCAGTGCCGCGAGCTCCTCGAGCGCCGTGCGCCGGGCATCCACTTCTACACGCTCAACAAGTCCCCCGCGACGCGCCGTATCCACGAGGCCCTCTTTCCGGAATGAGCGACGCGCCGCTGCGCATCGCCGTGCTCCTCTCGGGCGAGGGCACCAGCCTCGAGAACCTCTGCGAGCGGATCGACGCGGGCGAGCTGCAGGCGGAGGTCGTGCTCGTGATCGCGTCCAAGGAGAGCGCGGGCGGGCTGGCCCGCGCGAGGCGCCGCGGCATTCCGGCCGTAGCCGTACCGCGCAGGAAGCACCCGGACCCCGGTGCCTTCAACGACGCCCTGCACGCCGTGCTCGACGACCACGAGGTCGACCTGGTGGCCCTGCTCGGCTTCCTGTCCCCCTTCGAGACGCGGAGACGCTTCGACGGCCGTGCGATCAACGTCCACCCCGCCCTCATCCCGGCCTTCTCCGGCAGGGGCTTCTACGGCCGCCGGGTCCACGAGGCGGTCATCGAGGCCGGGGTGCGGCTCACCGGGGCGACCGTCCACTTCGTGGACGCCGAGTACGATCACGGCCCCATCATCCTCCAGGAGAGCGTGGCGGTGGAGGACGGGGACACCCCGGAGCGCGTGGCGGAGCGCGTGCAGGCCCTCGAGCGCCGGCTCGTGCCCGAGGCGATCCGGCTCTTCGCAGCCGGTCGGCTCCACATCGAGGGCCGGCGGGTGCGAATCGCCTGAACCCCGAGGGGGCTGCCGCCGCCGCTCCAGGCCGATGGAGCAGCCCCGCGCATCGGGCTCCGTGCGCGCAGCGGGCGATGCGGCGGCCCGTGACCGGGGCGCCGCACTTTGCGGCTATGCTCACGGCCCCACTCCCGAGAGGACCCAGGAGACCATGGCCACCTTCATCGCGATGAACCACTTCCAGGTGAACCCCGAGCGCGCCGAGGATTTCGAGAGCATCTGGAGGGAGCGTGAGACCTTCCTCCACGAGGCGCCCGGCTTCCTCCACTTCGCGCTGCTCCGGGGCGACGAGGCGGGCTCCTACATCTCGCACTCCACCTGGAAGAGCCGCGAGGCCTTCGAGGCCTGGACCCAGTCCGAGGCATTCCGGAAGGGCCATGCCCAGGCGCGCACGCCCGAGGGCGTCGTGACCGGTCACCCCCGGCTGGCCACCTTCGAGGCGATCCTGGAGCAGGAGGCCTAGCCGGTCTAGCGGCAGGGCCGCCCCGCCCGCGCGAAGGCGTCGCAGAGCGGTGCCAGCCGTGCGGTCCCGGGTCCCTCGACCTGCGGAAGGGCCGCGCCGAAGAGCGCGCCGCGCGCCGCCAGGGGCTCCACACCACTCGCCAGCAGCAGGGCCAGCGAACCGCTGACGTGCGCCGCGGCCAGGCTGGTCCCGTCGACGAAGGCGAAGGTCTCGCCCGGGTAGGTGGAGAGGATCTCCACCCCCGGAGCATCGAGCTCGGCCGAGGGGCCGCGATTGCCGCGCTCGAAGGGACGTCGCAGCCTGTCGATGGCGGACACCCCGATGACCGACGGGTAGGCGGCCGGGTAGCGAGGCTCGCGGGTGCCTTCGTTGCCGGCGGCCGCAACCACCAGGACCCCGAGCCTCTCGAGCCGGTTCACCGAGCGCTCCAGGAGCGCGTTGGGCGGACCGACGATGGAGAGGTTCGCCACCCCCGCGCCGACCTCCCAGGCGGCGTCGAGGCCCTTCAGGGCGTCGTAGAGCAGACAGCGGTCGGCGCCGCCGCTAGCGCCCGGGCTGCATATGGGGATCGCCACCGTGTCGGCGGCCGGGGCCATCCCGACGATCCCGAATCCGTTGCCCTCGACGGCGCGGATCACTCCCGTGACCAGGGTCCCGTGAGCCGCCGGCGCGCTGGACGGGCCGTCCTCGACCCCGCGCACCTCGACGCCCTCGAGATCCGGGTGATCGGTATCCGGTGCCGAGTCGAGCACGGCCACACGCGCGCCGGCGCCGCGACCGAGCGGACGCGCGCGATCGACGCCCAGCTCGTCGAGGGCGTACTGGAGCGGCCGGTAGGGATCCGGGCCCGGTGCGGCCGCTCCCAGCAGGCGCACGTTGGCGCCTGCCGTGCGGTAGACGTGATGGGGTACCGAGATCGCTCCGTCGGGGAGGCTCTCGAACAGGGCCTCGGGCTCACCGGACCCGCTCACCCGGGCGATCGTGGCGCAGAGTACCGGGCTGAAGAACGAGCCCGTGATCGTGGCACCGGGTGCGAGCACGAAGTCGGTGGAGATGGTGCCGTCGGGCCGCTTGGGCAGGGCCAGGAGCGCCTCGCCCGGAAGCGAGAGGGCTCCGGCGTCGTCCGGTGGAGCGGGCACGCGCTCGAACTCGTCGGGCGCACCCGGCGAGGAGGTCAGACCCGGCTCGCGACAGGCGCCGATCCCCGGCACCGATGAGGCCTCGAACGGACCGCAGGCGTCCTGGGCCCGCGCCGGTGCCGCCAGTGCGACCAGCGCCAGGAGCCCGAACACCGCGCGGCGCAGTCGCCGTGCAGCGTGGCGCCGGCTGGGCGTGGAACGCGCCCGAGCTTCGAGCCGGCTCGGCGTGGGACCCGCCCTAGCGTGGCGCCGGCTCGGCGTAGACCGCGACACCTGCGTCTCCGGCAGCAAGGGCCCGGGCCACGGCCCGGACATCGGCTCCCGCTCCCAGTCGCACGCGGTACCGGCCCGCCTCGGTCGGACCCGAGATCACCTGTCCGTTCACCGAGCGCAGCGCTTCGCGAATGCTGCGCGCGTCCGCGTCGTCACGGAACACCACGTCGAGGAGCTCCCCTTCGGCTCCGGTCGGCACGGCCGGGGCGGCCGCAGAGGCCGACTCGTAGACCTCCGGCTCGGAGGCCGGGGCCTCGAAGAACGCGTCGTCGGCGAGCTTGCCCGCGGCGAGGAAGACCGCCGCAAACGCCAGCCCGGCCGCCATGCGCAGGGGGGGCGAGCTCCAGACGCTGCGCCGGCGCAGCGGCGCCCGGGCGCGTCGCACCTCCGGACCCGCGAGGTGGTCGCTGCGCTCGGCGTCGCGGATGCGCGCCAGCAGGCGCTCGAAGGCCGGGTCCACGCCGGGATCCTCAGCCACCTCCACCTCGTCGCGCACCAGCGCGATCTCGTCGCGACAGCGGACGCAGTCGGCGGCGTGAGCCTCGACGGCGCCCCGCTGGGCGTCGGTCAGTCCCTCGTCCGGATACCAGGGGATCCAGCCGAGCACGTCTTCGGGACAGCGAGTCGCGTCGTGCATCAGTGTCCTCGCCCGCGCCCTACCCTGCGGCGCAGCTGCGCGCGCGCCCGCGACACGCGGGTGCGCACGTTGTCGGGTCGGATTCCCAGCCGCTTCGCGATCTCGTCGTGGCTGAGGCCCTCGATGAGGGCCAGCTCCGCGACGGCACGATAGGTCTCGGGTAACCGCTCGATCTCGTCCATCACCATCTGCAGCTCCTCCCGGCTATCGTTGTCCTCGGGCCCGTGGGAGGGGTCGGGCACCGCGTGGAGGTATTCGACGTTGGTCGGAACCACCTTCGAACGCTTCGCGGCACCTCGGTGGCGGAGAGCCGCGAGACAGCGGTAGTGGGCGATCCCGAACAGCCAGCTCGACACCTTGGATGCCCCGCGGAACCGATCCGCATTGCGCCAGACCTCGAAGAAGACGTCCCCGGCGATCTCCTCGGCCAGGGCCGGCTCGCTCACCCGCGACAGCACGAATGCCTTGACACGGGTGTAGTACAGCCGGAAGAGGTTCTGGAAGGCCTCCTCGTCGCCCGAAGTCACGCCTTCGAGAAGGCGGCGGTCGCGGCGATCGGCCTCGGTCCGCTGGATGTCGCTCTGCATGGTCCGTTGGGAATGAGTGTCGCCGAGACGAACGTTCGTTTCAGGAGAAATGGCCCCAGATCGGGGTTTTCTCGGTGCGAGCGGCGCCGCGCGACACGGGAGGAAGCTCCCAGACGCAGCGCGTCACGGGCGCAGCGTCAAGGCTCAGGGAACCCCGGGGGGATTGCCCGGCTGGGCGGGGGACTCGCGCACCACCCGCCGCGCGGACGCAGCCGGGCGCGGGGGCGGCGGGGGCACGATGATGTTGCCCCTGCAGCCCGAGCCGGGGTTGTCGCACGGGTCCAGGCCCGGGAAGTGGAGTCCGCTCGGGGCGTCGGCCAGGGGACCGGAGGCCGGCCCGGCCGCCACGTCCGTGGGGCTCACGTGGAGCTGCGGATAGACCCGCCAGGGCGTTCCGTACACCACCACGGGCTGTACGAGCGAGGTCAGCGGCGACACCTTGGCGCACTCGCCGGGCGGCGCGAGGCCGAAGGGCAGCTCGGCGGCGGCGGGAGCGGCCGCCAGGGCCGCGCAGAGGAGTCCGGATGCGAGCGTACGGATCATGGGGCCTCCCGTCTCGGTCAGTCCCCGAGCGCCACGGTCAGCGTGACGCCCAGGATGTTCCGTTCGTAGTCGAACACGTCCACGTTGGAGCGATTCCGCCGCCAGCTCCAGCGCGCGGCCAGGGTGAACCAGCGGGCGAAGTCGCGCTCGAGGGCGATCTCCACACGCCAGTCGCGGTCCTCGCGGCGATCGCTCGAGAGCGGGTACTGGCGATTGAAGACCAGGACGTCGGGCCTCGGGAACGTCGAGGGATTGCGGTAGGGACGGTCCACCCAGGCCCCCATCGCCGAGAGGCGCAGTCCGAGAGGCAGCTCACCGCGCAGCCGCGCCAGCAGCTCGTGGGCGTTGTGGGAGTACTCGCTTCCCGTCGCATCGAAGTGCTGGAAGCGGTAGCTGCCCTGGAGCGACCAGCGCCCGAGCCCCTGCGGGATCGGGAGCGGAAGCGTGTGGTCGATCCCGAACTGGAGAGCATCGCCGTCGCGCTGCCGCGACCGCTCCTCGTCGATGCCCGGCGGTCCGCACAGTACGTCGCCGGGGTCCAGGCAGGGCGCGAAAGCGACGCCGGGACCGTCGGGAACGTCCTCGGTGGCGAAGTGGTAGTCGTAGCGAGCCCACCAGGCGCCCACGACGGTGGTGCCCCAGCGGTCGGATCCGCGCAGCAGCGAGCCGCCCCAGCGCTGGAAGCCCAGGTAGGGCTTGTCGTCCACCCACGCGTAGGCGAAGTCCGCCTGACCGCGCAACGTCCAGTCCCGCGCCACCGCGTAGTCGAGCCAGGTCGAGAGGGAGGGGAAGTGGTAGTCGAACTGGGACAGCTCGGCGTGCGCCGCGCCTTCGTACGACGCGATCGCGCCCCAGTGGAAGCCGCGCGGCAGGGCCATCTCGACGCCGCCCCCCGCGGTCCAGAGCACCCGCGTGTCGCGCTGCCCGCTGATCTCCTGGGGCAGGACGACGCCGGCACCGCGCAGCACGACGTTGTCGTCGTACTCCCAGCCGACCGAAGCCCAGCCCCAGCGACGCAGCCGCGGCGCGCTGAGGGCCGCCAGGGCCTGCTCGGCGCGCGCTGCCCAGGGCGTGTCCGGGTGCTCGGCGATGACCTGCCGAAGCAGCGCCTCGGCCTCTGCGTCGTCCCGCGAGGCCGCGAGCGCGCTGGCTTCGTAGTAGGAGGCGATGGG
>JANQFA010000156.1 GCA_028278065.1 Myxococcota bacterium | reverse complement strand
TCCAGGGCCGAGGTGCTGCTCCAGAAACGCCCGGACCTCGGAGACGTCGACCGACGTCGTCGACACGCCCCTAGTTCAGGCTCTCGCAGTCGGCGGGATCCATATAGCCCAGGGCAGCCAGGCGCTCGCACTCGGTCTTCGAGACCTCGGTCTCGGCTCCCGCCAGGCTCCCCGACTCGGCGAACTGCACGGCGGTCGCCGCCTCGCTCGCCAGGCGCTCGGCCAGCTCGAGCTGCTGCTCGGCCACGTTGCGGGTCTCGCCCGGATCGGCCGCCACGTCGAAGAGCTCGCGGGTCGGCACGCCGCGCGGGTTCCCCTCGTTGGCCTCGATGTACTTCCAGGTCTCGGTGCGCAGGCTGCGCAGGACGTTGCCTTCGTGGTCCTCCTCCGAGAGGTGGGTCTGGTCCTTGGCCAGGCGCGCCGCGAAGTCCCCACGCAGGTCCACGCCCTGCATCGCCTCGGGCACCGCCGCGCCCGCCAGCGCGGCCAGGGTCGGGGCGACGTCGATGTGGCGACCGAGGCCGCTGCCCACCGGCTGCGCCTGGGCGCGACCCGCGGGCCACTTGACCAGCAGGGGCACGCGGATCTGCTCCTCGTAGAGGGTGAGCCCGTGCCACCAGCCGCCGTGCTCGTGGAACTCCTCGCCGTGATCCGACGTCAGCACGATCACCGCGTCGTCCCAGAGACCCAGCGCCTTCAGGTGCTCGATCAGCTTCCCCATGTTGCGGTCGAGGTACTCGATCTCGCCCACGTAGAGCTCGCGCAGCTCCGCGGCCTGCTCCGGATCCGGCTCGGGCAGCGACACACGCGCGATCCCGTAGCCGTCGTAGGGGTGCCGGAAGTACGGATCGTGCGGATCCATGTAGTGGAGGAAGAGGAAGAAGCGCGAGTCCTTGTGGCGCTCGAGCCACTCGAAGGCCACGCCGTTCACGACCTCCGAGTCCTGGTAGAAGTCGCCGAAGCGGAGCCCGCCCTTCCCGCCCAGCACGACCTTGCGTGCGATCTGGTAGAGGATGAGCTTCGACGACGACTCCAGGGCGCCGGCGATGTAGTCGGGGCCCAGGTAGTGGAACTCGTCGAAGCCCTGGGCGAAGCCGAAGCTCGGCGTCAGGTTGATGTTGGAGACGATCCCGCCGGTGGTGTAGCCCGCCGACTGCATCACCTCGGAGAGGAGCTCCGCATCCTCGCCCAGCACCGCGGGCTTGGACATGGTCTTGTGCGTGCTCGGCAGCAGCGAGGTGAGCAGCGAGGCCGTGGAGGGCTTGGTCCAGGTGGCATGGGCGAAGCCGTCCCAGCGCGTCCCGTCCCGTTCGACGAGGGCGCACATGTTGGGCGTCTTCACGTCGCTCGCGCCGTAGCACGACAGGTGATCGGCGCGCAGGGTGTCCACCATGATGAGGATCACGTTGGGCCGCTCGGCCAGCTCCGCCGAGGCCGCCGGCGGCATGGCCGCGCCCTCACCTCCGCCCACCGCCGCGCGCCCCGCCAGGGCACCGAGCCCGCAGACCAGGCCCAGCAGGACCAGGGCGGCAGGCGGCGTGAATACGAGCCCGGCGCGTCCGCGCAGGATGCGCGGGCCGGCGAGGAAGAGCACCAGCGCCAGGCCGCCGAAGGCCGCGAGGATGCCGAAGAGGACGGGCATCGGCGGCATCTGCTCGGCGAAGACGTCGCGGCGCACGCGGAAGAGCGTGATCACCAGGCCGAAGGGGACCAGCATCCCGAGCATGCCCAGCGAAGCGGTCCAGCCGCGGATCTCCTCGAGCTTCATGGGCAGCACGCCCAGCACCGCGCCGCCGACGGCCCCCAGGAGCCCGAGCAGCCCGGCGTAGGCGAGCGGGCCGTACCAGAACACCTGCGCCTCGCCGGCGAAGCCGCCCTGGGCGATCACCAGGCTCTCGACCAGGCCGATCACGATGCCGGAGACCACGCCCGCGCCGAATCCGACGCCAGCGCTGGACACCAGGCGCGCGGGCAGCGAGGGCAGATCCGGGTCGATCTCGCCAGCGCCGCGCTCGCGGCGCTCCTCCTCGGACTCGAGGGCCAGGGCGTTCTTCGCCGCTTCCTCCCAGTCCACCTGCTCGCCGTTCACCAGGCAGTAGTCGGGCTTGTAGTCCGCGCTGCGGAACCACCAGAAGAAGCCGCCCAGCAGGGTGGGCGCCTCGGCGGCCCAGAAGCCGAGCGCCGCCGACACGATCGCCGCGGCCGCCCCGATCTGCTTGTGCAGCAGGAAGTACTGGGCCGCCTCGCGGATGCCCTCGCCTGCGATCGTGAAGGGGCTGATCACCGTGGCGAAGATCTGGATCGAGGAGGCGAAGGTCACCTGCCAGAAGTCGGCGGCCACCGCGCCGATGGCGATGGCGGTGCAGAAGTACATGGCCGCCGTGGTGAAGTGGACGACCCAGGAGAGGAAGAGCGCCTGCACCACCAGGAGCTTCTTGTCCCGGTAGGCGGCCGCCGAACGCGAGATGCGCAGCACCACGCCCTCGATCTGCGCCTTTCCCGGCAGCGGAACGTTGCGCAGGACCCACTCGATCAAGCCGGGGAACCAGAGCACCGCGAGGAGCCCGCCGATCAGACCCGCGGCCAGGGGCACCGTGATCACGGCCACCGTCTGCGCGTTGTCTCCGAAGATGGAGATCCCGAAGGGCAGCGATACCAGGAAGGTGAGGAAGATGCCGAAGACGCCGATCACCTTCTCGAGCGCCTTGGCGGCGGTGACCTCCACCGTGCGCCCGCTGAAGCGCGCCGCGTCATAGAGCGTGTAGCCGTCGAGGCCTGCGGTGCTGGGCAGGAAGGTGCCGATGAAGCGGCCGATCATGAACGAGCCGAAGACGTGCTTGAAAGGGAGCTCGATCCCCTGACCGCGCAGCAGGATCAGCCAGCGGCGCATCGACGCGAGGATCCCCACCAGCTTGATCGCGGTGGCCAGGCCGACCCAGATCCAGAAGGTCGCCGGGTCGATGTTGGCGAGCTGGTCCAGGATGAGACGCCAGGCGATGACCTTGCTGCCGTCCTCCATCGCCACGGGATGGGTGAGCAGCAGCCAGAAGGCACGAATGGTGACCCAGGCCTTGAGCAGGTTCAGCGCGCGACCCTTCCAGGGGTCGCGGGCGACGCGCGCCACCATGAGCGCGACGACGCCGATCAGCAGGATCTCGAGCAGGATGGCCACGTGGGCAAGACCTCCGCCCCGGATGCGAGGGAGGGTTCCGGGAAGCCCGGTAGACTAGCCTGGGAGGGGCGTCACGGCTCCTTGCGCACGATCTGCCGGCCGCTGAGGAGCGGAGGGGCCCCGACGCCTCGCGTGGGGCGCCCCGAGGCGCATTCCCGCAGCTCGACGCCGTGCGGGCCGCAGCAGCTCGGCGCGCAGCCCCGCCGCGAGGATGCACCCGCGCACCGTCAGCGGGTGGCGGGATCCGCGGCCAGGATCTCGCGACGACGCCGCTGGTAGTCGGCCTCCGTGATCTCGCCGTTCCTGCGCATCTCCTCCAGGTCGGCGAGCGCTCGCAGGGTGTCCGGGTCGAGCCGGTCGATGGGGACGGCACCCTCCGGCGAGCGCGAGGTCTCCTCCACCTGCTCCTCGAGGAGCACCTCGCGCCGTCGCACCTCGCCCGTGGGCGAGAGATGGATGCGCGAGGGATCGCGGAAGCGCTCGCTCTTCCAGTCGAGCGCGACGGTCTGCGGCCCCAGCACCGTGAGCGCGGGATCCGGAAGAACCCGGAAGCGCATCAGCTCCTTGCCCGCCTGGGGCTCGGGCAGCACGTCGCCGCCCCGCTGATGCTCGTCCATCTTCGGGATCTCCCAGTCGCTGTGGCCCATGTGCACCGTGAGGAGATCGCCCTTCACGTAGGCGAAGAGGGAGGTCAGGAACTTGGCGTGGAAGATCCCGAGGCGGCGCTCCTTGCGCACGGCCATCACCACCACCTCCTGGTCGGGGCCCGCCTGCTCCAGGCCCGTCTCCAGGGCGTCGGCCACCTCGTAGACGACCAGCGGATTCACGGCCGGCTGGCGACGGCGCTGCTTCCCCTCCCCCGCCTCCACGTCGATGAAGGAGAGCGCGTGGGCGAGGCGAACGGACGCGATGTGGGCCGGATGGCTGTAGCCCTGGGCAACGGTGTCGCCCCCGTCCTGGTAGGAGCGCAGGATGGCCTGGACCCCCTGGCGCTCGTAGACCATCTCCCGGGAGATCTGGGTGGAGGCGCAGCCGCTGCCGAGCAGGACGAAGGCGAGCAGCGCGGGCAGGGTGCGAAGGCAGGACATGGTCGGCGCTCCCTAGTCCCGCTCGCTGCGCAGCTGGCGGGTCATCAGGCGGATCGCAGCCTCGCGCACGGCGAGCTTCTCGTCGAGAACGTCGCGGACCACCTCGGAGATCGGCATCTCCACGCCCATGCGCGCGGCGAGGGCGCAGGCCGCGCGGGTCGTGCGCACCCCCTCGGCCACGCCGTGCATTTGCCCCAGGATGTCGGCCAGGCGCCGGCCCCGGCCCAGCTCGAGCCCGACGTGCCGGTTTCGCGAGAGGTCGCCGGTGCAGGTCAGCATCAGGTCCCCCATCCCGGAGAGGCCCTGGAATGTGAGGGGATCCGCCCCCATCGCCACCCCGAGCCGGGTGATCTCGGCGAGTCCGCGGGTCATCAGGGCGGCGCGGGCGTTGAGTCCGGCCTCGAGGCCGTCGCAGGTCCCGACGGCGATGGCGATCACGTTCTTGAGTGCGCCGCCGAGCTCCACTCCCAAGACGTCGCTGGTGGAGTAGCAGCGGAACCACGGGCCCGACAGAGTGGCCTGGACCGAGATCGCCCAGGTCTCCTCTTCGCTGGCCAGGGTGACCATGGTCGGCTTTCCCTCGGCCACCTCCCGCGCGAAGGAGGGCCCGGACAGGCACACGATGCGCGGGTGGTGAGCGGCGTCCAGCACGTCACGGAACACGCGGTGCATCGTGTAGCCGGTCTCCGGCTCGATGCCCTTCACGGTCGACACCAGGATGGCACCGGGATCCAGGTGCGGGCGCGCCGCGCTCAGCGTGTCGCGCACGCCGTGGCTCGGCACGGCCACGATCACCAGCTCGCGTCCACGCAGCGCCTCGCCCAGGTCCGCCGTCGCCCGCACCGACTCGGGCAGCTCCACGTTGCGCAGGTAGTGCGGATTGCGACCCTCGCGCGCGACGGCGTCGGCCACCACCGGGTCGCGCGACCACAACGTCACGTCGTTCTCGCGCGCGCACAGCATGGCCAGACAGGTGCCGAAGCTGCCGGCGCCCAGGACCGCAACGGGAACCGCCATCGGGGCGGAGTGTATCAAGCGCGACTCGAGCCCCCGCGTTTCTTGACCCGGCCTGGGCGCGTGGCTACCGTCGAAGCGCTTTCCCGAGGCGGTTCGCGCAGTTCCGTCACCACCCCAGCGGAGGGATGGTCTCGATGCTCGCCGAATACAGCGGCGTCCTGATCACCCTCGCGATCGCCTTCCTGCTCGCGGGCGGGCTTCTGTTCGCACACATCCGCCTGGGGCCGCGGCGGCGCTTCGACGAGAAGCTCGAGCCCTTCGAGTGCGGCGAACGCCAGATCGTCTCGCCGCGCCAGCGCTTCGCCGTGAAGTTCTACCTGGTCGCCATCCTCTTCGTCGTCTTCGACGTGGAGGCGCTCTTCTTCTATCCGTGGGGCGCCCTCTTCACCGAGCTGGGATGGCACGGCTACTGGGCGATGGTCGTCTTCACCGTCCCGCTGGTCGTCGGTCTCCTCTACGAGTGGATGAAGGGCGCGCTGGAATGGTGATCCCGGAGGCGGCGCGCGACGCCATCGACGCCGCGATCGGCCGCTACCCGGAGCCGCGCGCCGCGCTGCTGCCGGCCCTGCACATCGTCCAGCGTGAGCTGGGCTGCGTCCCGCTCGAGGCCGCGCGGGAGCTGGCGGCGATCTTCGCGGTCGCCCCCGTCGAGGTTCTGGAGCTCCTGTCCTTCTACAACCTCTTCCGAGTCGAGCCGGGAGGACGCCACCGCGTCAACGTGTGCACCAACCTGCCCTGCTCGCTGCGCGGCGCGCGCGCGCTCCTGCGCGGCCTCGAAGCCCACCTCGGAGTCGCCGCGGGCGAGACCACCCGGGATGGACGCATCACCCTCGGCCACGAGGAATGCCTGGGCGCCTGCGCCTGGGCACCCATGCTGCGAATCGACGGCGACTACCACGAGAATCTCGACCTGGAGGACGCCAAGCGCCTCCTCGACGGGCTGGAGTGACCGTGTATCCGCGCCTCCCGCACGTGACCGGCTACCTCACGGAGCACGTCGCCGAGGACGACTTCGTCACCCTGGAGGGCTACCGCGCTCGCGGCGGCTGGCTGGCCGCCGAACGCGCCCTGCGCGAGATGTCTCCCGAGGACGTGGTGGACCAGGTGACGGCATCCGGACTGCAGGGGCGCGGCGGTGCCGGCTTCCCGACCGGCCAGAAGTGGTCGTTCATGCCGTCCGACCCGGACGGACCCAGCTACCTGGTCTGCAACGCGGACGAATCGGAGCCGGGATCGTTCAAGGACCGCCTCCTCCTGGAACGCGCTCCGCACAAGGTGCTGGAGGGAATCCTGATCGGCGCCTTCGCCACCCGCGCCGAGAAGACCTTCGTCTACGTGCGCGGGGAGTACTCCCGCGCGGCAGACGTCTTCGAGAGCGCGGTCGAGGAGTGCCGGACCGCGGGGATCCTGGGCCGCAACGCCCTCGGCAGCGGATTCGGCCACGACGTCGTCGTGACCCGAGGCGCCGGCGCGTACATCTGCGGCGAGGAGACCGGGCTCCTCGAGAGCCTCGAGGGTCGCAAGGGGATGCCCCGCAAGAAGCCGCCCTACCCCGCTCAGGTCGGCGCCTTCGGACGGCCCACCACCGTGAACAACGTCGAGACGCTTGCCCACGTGCCGCACATCGTCGCGAACGGGCCCGAGTGGTTCCGCGGGCTCGGCACCGAGGAGTCGCCGGGAACGACGCTCTTCGGCGTCTCCGGCCATGTGTCGAGACCGGGCCTGTACGAGCTCCCCCTCGGCACCCGGCTGGACGAGATCGTCTTCGAGCACGCCGGCGGCGTGCCGGGCGGGCGCAAGGTGAAGGCGGTGATCCCCGGCGGACTCTCCATGCCCGCGCTGCCCGCCGGCCAGCTCGATGTGCCCATGGCCAACGAGTCCCTGCGCGAACGGGGCACCTTCCTCGGCACCGGAGGGATCATCGTGATGGACGACACGACCTGCATGGTGCGGGTGGCCTGCGTCACGACGTGGTTCTTCCGGGACGAATCGTGTGGTCAGTGCACCCAGTGCCGGGAGGGGACCGGCTGGCTGCACAAGCTGTGCGAGCGGATCGAGCGAGGAGCCGGCGAGGACGCGGATCTCGACGTCCTGCGCGACGTGAGCGCCAGCATGGAGGGCCAGACGATCTGCGCGTTCGCCGACGCGGCCGCGTGGCCGGTGCAGGGCTTCCTGCGCCACTTCCGCGAGGACTTCGAGGCGCATGTGCGTCTCGCGAAGTGCCCCTTCCCCGCGAGCTTCGAGCTGTAGGACGCGAGCTCGTGCCCACGATCACCGTCGACGGTCGCCAGGTCCGAGTCGAAGAGGGCCGCACCATCCTGCAGGCACTCGACGATGCGGGGCTCCTCATGGACGGCGTCGACGTGCCCCACTACTGCTGGCATCCGGGCCTCGCCGTCGACGGCTCCTGCCGCCTCTGCCAGGTGGAAGTGGAGGGTCTCGGGGGGCTCCAGATCGCCTGCAACACGCCGGTGGCGGACGGGATGGTCGTGCACACCACGAGCGACCGCGTCCGCGATGCCCGCGCAGGCGTGATGGAGCTCCTCCTGGTGAACCACCCGCTCGACTGTCCCATCTGCGACCAGGCCGGCGAATGCAAGCTCCAGGACTACGCGTTCGAGTACGGGGCCGCCGGAGCGCGCACGCGCGAGCCGCGCCGTGCGCTCCAGAAGCGGGTTCCGCTGGGGCCGACGATCGTCCTCGACCAGGAGCGCTGCATCCTGTGCCGACGCTGCGTGCGGTTCTGTCGCGAGGTCACGGGGACGGGCGAGCTCGGGATCGCGAACCGCGGAGATCGCTCGGTGATCGAGACGTTTCCGGGCGTGGAGCTGGACAACCCCTACTCGATGAACGTCGCCGACATCTGTCCGGTGGGCGCCCTCACCACGCGCGACTTCCGCTTCAAGGTCCGGGTCTGGTTCCTGGAGGAGCGGCCGGGGATCTGCACCGGATGCGCCCGCGGCTGCAACGTGTGGCTGGGAGTCGCACACGGCGAGGTGCAGCGATACACGGCGCGCCGCAACGACCGGGTCAACGGAAGCTGGATCTGCGACGCGGGGCGACTCTCCTACCGGGAGATCGCCGCCCCGGACCGCTTGCGCACGCCGCTGGTCCGCGGCGAGGACGGCGTGCTGCGCTCGGCCGAGCTCGACGTGGCCCTCGATGCCGCCACGAGGCGCCTGCGCGAGCTGATCGACGCGAAGGGACCGGGGATGCTGGCGGCCCTCGCGTCCGCGCACCTCACCAACGAAGACCTGGCGGCGCTGCGCCGGCTCCTCGACCGGCTGGGGGTCGACGCCGCGGGCCTCACGTTGGTGATGGGCGAGGGCGACGACCTCCTCGTGCACCCGGAGAAGGGCGCCAACGCCGCCGGCGCGCGGGCCGCCGGCTTCGGCGACCCCGCTCCCATCCTCGAGCGGCTGCGCGGCGGCGGCCTGGAAGGCCTGATCGTCCTGGGCCACGACCTCCTGCATCCCACCCTGCTGGGAAGTCCCGATGCACTCGACGACCTCGCCACCCTGATCGTGCTCGACACCCACCGCTCCGAGCTGGAACGCGTGGCCGACGTGGTGATTCCGGGACGCCACCTGGCGGAGAAGGGAGGAACCCTGGTCAACGCCGAAGGGGTCGTGCAGGAGGTGGCGGCTGCCGTGGAGCCTCCCTTCCCTGCGACCGCCCAGGCGGAGGTGCTGGACCGGCTGGCCGAGGCGCTGGCTCCCCGCCTGGCGCAGGCCGGAGGGGATGGCTAGGTGCCCTGGGACGTCGTCGCCAAGTCCCTCTTCATCGTCGTCGTCGGTGTGGGGGTGTTCGCGCCCGTCGTCACGTGGGTGGAGCGCAAGCAGAGCGCCGTCATGCAGGATCGCATCGGCGCCAACCGCGCCGACCTCTTCGGAATCCGCATCCTGGGCCTCCTGCACCCCGCGGCCGACGTGATCAAGCTGATCTTCAAGGAGGACGTGGTGCCCCATGGCGCCAACCGGGCGCTTCACCTCACGGCCCCGCTCATCGCGGCCGTCGCCGCCATCGTCTCCTTCGCGGTCATCCCCTACGGCGGCGAGTACACCGTGGGCGGCACCACCTTCAGCCTGGTGGCCGCCGACGTGGACTGGGGCCTGCTCTTCATCTTCGCGGTGGGCGCCCTGGCGGCCTACGGAACGGTGATCGCGGGCTGGGCCAGCAACAACAACTGGTCGCTCCTCGGCAGCCTGCGCGCGACGGCCCAGATGATCTCCTACGAGGTCACCATGGGCCTCTCGGTGGTGGGCGTCTTCATGGTCTTCCAGACCCTGCGCCTTCCCGAGATGGTGCACGCCCAGGACGCCACCTTCCGCCTGCTCGGGTTCCTCGAGGTGTTCGGATGGGTCGACCCGCTGCCCGCCTGGAGCGACTGGATCCGTCTCCCGCGCTGGGGCGTCTTTCTGCAGCCCCTCGCCTTCGTGATGTTCCTCGCCGCGATCATGGCGGAGAACAAGCGTCCGCCCTTCGACGTTCCCGAGGGCGACTCCGAGATCGTCGCCGGATACCACACCGAGTACTCGGGCATGCGCTTCGGCCTCTTCTTCATGGCCGAGTTCATCGAGGTGGTGGTGATCGCCGGGCTCATGGTGACCCTCTTTCTCGGCGGCTGGTCGGTTCCCTGGCTGAGCAGCGAGCGCATCGTAGCCGGGATCACGCCGCTCTTCGGGGGTGGCTTCGCCAACCTCTTCTGCATGCTGGTGCACGTCACCACATGGCTCGTCAAGGTGAGCGCGCTGATCTGGCTGCAGATGGCCCTGCGCTGGACGCTGCCCCGATTCCGCTACGACCAGGTGATGGACCTCTGCTGGAAGATCCTGCTGCCCCTCTCGATCGCCAACATCTTCGTCACCGGCACGATCCTGCTCCTCATCGAAGGGACCCGATGAGCGCGGAGCTCTTCTTCTTCTACGTCTTCGCCGCGCTCGCCGCGGGGTCCGCGCTGGCGATGGTGTCGAACCTCCGCAACACGGTGGCGGCCGCCCTCTCCCTGGTCGTCACCATGGTCTCCCTCGCAGGCATCTACGTGCTCCTGCGTGCGCACCTGGTGGCGGCCGTGCAGATCATGGTCTACGCGGGCGCGGTCCTGGTGCTCTTCGTGTTCGTCGTGATGCTCCTCAATCTGCGCGAGGACGTCTTTCCACCCGCGCGCCTGCGCCCCTTCAAGCTGGCCGGCGCGGCCCTGGGCGCCGTCGGGCTGGCGGGCTTCCTCGCCGCATTGGCCGGACACGTGCCCGACATGGCGGCCGTCCCCGAGAGCTTCGGCGGCTACCGCGAGGTGGGCCGCGCCTTGTTCACCGACTACGTGCTGGCCTTCGAGCTCGTCTCGCTCCTCCTGCTGGCCGCGATCGTCGGCGCGGTCGTCCTCGCCAAGCGGAGGCTCGAACCGTGATCACCGTCGAGCACGTGCTCGCGCTCTCGGGATTGCTCTTCGCCATCGGCGCGCTCGGGGCGCTCACCCGGCGCAACCTCATCGTCATCCTCATGTGCATCGAGCTGATGCTGAACGCGGTCAACCTCGCGTTCGTCGGCTTCGCGCGGGCCTGGGGCGACCTGGGCGGACAGGTCGTCGTGCTCATGGTGATCGCCGTGGCGGCGGGCAGCGTAGCCGTCGGCCTGGGCATCGTGATCGCGCTCTTCCGCAACCGTGACTCGGTGAACATCGAAGACGTGAGTCTCCTCAAGTGGTAGGCCCGGGTGAGAGCGAGCTGCTGCGTCTCATTCCGGCGATCCCGTTCCTCGCAGCGGTCTTCCACGGCCTCGTCCTCGGACTGACGCGGCGCGAGTCGCCGCGGCTGCTCGTCGCCCTGGTCTCCTGCGGGGCGGTGCTGGCGTCCTTCGCGGTCTCGATCATGGCGCTCTTCCAGCTCCTCGATCAGCCGACGGATGCGCAGATCCTGCTGGACGACGTCTACACCTGGATCGGCGCCGGTCGCTTCAGCGTGGAGATGGCGTTCCAGCTGGACCCCCTCTCGGCGGTGATGGTGCTGGTGGTCAGCGGCGTCGGCTCGCTCATCCACGTCTACTCCGCGGGCTACATGGACGGGGACCACCGGGACGACAAGGGCTATCAGCGCTTCTTCTGCTACCTGAACCTCTTCACCGCAGCGATGTTGACGCTCGTGCTGGGCGACAACCTGGTGGTGCTCTTCCTGGGCTGGGAGGGCGTCGGGCTGTGCTCCTACCTCCTGATCGGCTTCTGGTACGGGGACGCCTACAACGCATGGTGCGGAAGCAAGGCCTTCCTGGTGAACCGCATCGGCGACTTCGGGTTCCTGGTGGGGATCCTCCTGCTCTTCTGGGCGATGGCAGACGCCGGCGTGGCATCGGTGGCCTTCCGCGATCTCGAGGCGGGCTTCACGGCGATCGCCGGTCGCACGCTGGCGCTGCCATGGATCGGCGAGGCGCGCCTGATCACGGTGGCCGCGCTCTGTCTGTTCCTCGGGGCCGTGGGCAAGTCGGCCCAGCTCCCGCTCTACGTGTGGCTTCCCGACGCCATGGCCGGCCCCACCCCGGTCTCCGCCCTCATCCATGCCGCCACCATGGTGACGGCCGGCGTCTACATGGTCTGCCGGCTCTCCTTCCTCTACGCGGCGTCCCCCGAGGCATCGGCCGTGCTCGCCTGGACCGGCGCCGTCACCGCGCTGTTCGCCGCCACGATCGCGATCGCGCAGAGCGACATCAAGAAGGTCCTCGCCTATTCGACGGTGAGCCAGCTCGGCTACATGTTCCTGGCTCTGGGCTGTGCGGGCTATTCGGCCGCGGTCTTCCACCTGGTGACCCACGCCTTCTTCAAGGCGCTGCTCTTCCTGGGAGCCGGCGCGGTCATTCTCGCGCTGGCGCACGACCAGGACATCGATCGCATGGGCGGCCTGCGCCAGCGCATGCTGGGAACCTGGATCACCTTCTGGATCGGGGTTGCCGCCATCGTCGGGGTCCCGCCCCTCTCGGGCTTCTTCTCGAAGGACGCGATCCTGGTGGCGGCATGGACCTCCCGACTCCCGGGTCACACCGCCCTGTTCGGGATCGGGCTGGCCACCGCCGGCCTCACGGGCTTCTACATGCTGCGCCTCGTGCTGCGGGTCTTCCACGGCGAGCCGAGGGGCCCGGCCCAGGTCCAGTCCCGTGCCGAGGATCCGCCGGACACGATGATGCTCCCGCTGTACGGGCTGGCCTTCCTGTCCTTCTTCGGCGGCTTCCTGGGCCTGCCCCAGGTGTACGGGGACGCCTTCTTCGACATCTCCGACTCGAACAGCCTCGCCCACTTCCTCGAACCCGTGGTGGGAGAGGCCCCGCACGAGATCTCCCACTCGGCCGAAATCGGGCTGGCGGCGCTCGCCGTCGCGGCCTCCGCGTGCGGCGCGGCGCTCGCCTGGCTCCTCTACGTCCGACGGCCTGAGCTGCCCGCACGCTTCCGCGCGTCGGCCGGCGCGCTCTGCGAGGCCGCAGCGTCCGGCTACTGGATCGATGACGCGATCGACCGGGTGCTGGTGCGACCCCTGGTGTGGGTATCCGACCGGGTGCTCTTCCGAGGCGTGGATGGCCGTGTCATCGACGGGATCGCCGTCCACGGGACGGCCCACGCCGTGGTACGGCTGGCGCGGGGCAGCGTACGCCGGCTCCAGACCGGTCTGGCCCAGAGCTACCTCTTCCTGGTGCTCGCCGGCGCCCTCGCGGTAGTCGGATGGATGGTGTCGTAGTGGGCGCCCTCGACGGAAGCCTGCTCGGCTGGGTGACCCTCCTGCCCCTGGCCACCGCACTCCTCCTGGGCGCCACCGGCCGACGTCTTCCCGAGGCCGTGTGGAAGGTGGGCGCCCTCGCCGGAAGCACAGCCACCTTCGGCCTCGCGCTTCTCCTCTGGTCCGGCTTCGACGCAACTCGAACCGGGTATCAGTTCGTCGAGCGCACCGCCTGGCTCCCCCAGTACGGGATCCACTGGTTCGTGGGGATCGACGGCATCAGCCTGCTCCTGGTCCTGCTGACCACCTTCCTGCTGCCCTTGACCCTGCTGGGCGCCTGGAACGAGGTCCGCCGCTCGGTGCGCAGCTTCGTGTTCCACATGCTCGCCCTCGAGACGGGCATGATCGGCGCCTTCGTCTCGCTGAACCTCTTCCAGTTCTACCTCTTCTGGGAGGTGATGCTGGTCCCGATGTACTTCATCATCGGGGTCTGGGGCGGCCCCGGACGCGTCCAGGCGGCACTGAAGTTCTTCCTCTACACGGTGCTGGGATCCCTGTTCATGCTGATCGCGATGCTGGTCGTCTACGACCTGCACCTCCAGCAGTTCGCGGTCCCGAACCTGGACCTGGTGCAGGTCGCCGGCGGAGCTCCGGGGCTGCTGGACACGATGGTGCCCCGAAGCGGGGAGGCGCCCTGGTGGCGCACCCAGACCTGGCTCTTCGCGGCCTTCGCCCTGGCCTTCGCGATCAAGGTCCCCATGGTGCCCCTCCACACCTGGCTTCCGGACGCCCACGTCGAGGCGCCGACGGCGGGATCGGTCGTGCTCGCCGGAGTGCTCCTCAAGATGGGAACCTACGGATTCGTGCGCTTCGCGCTCCCGCTCTTCCCCGACGCGGCGGTCGCCTTCGCGCCCTGGATCCTGGGCCTGGCGCTGGTCGGGATCCTCTACGGATCCCTGGTGGCGATGGTGCAGTCGGACGTGAAGAAGCTGATCGCCTACTCGTCCGTGGCTCACCTGGGCTTCGTCATGCTCGGCATGTTCGCATTCAATGTCGAGGGTCTCGAGGGGAGCGTCCTCCAGATGGTCAACCACGGGCTCTCCACGGGGGCGCTCTTCCTGCTGGTGGGGATGCTCTACGAGCGCCGCCACACGCGCGAGATCGCGGAGTTCGGCGGGATCGCCAAGCCCATGCCGGTCTACGCCACCCTGTTCGGGATCGCGCTCTTCGCGAGCATCGGCCTCCCCGCCCTGAACGGATTCGTCGGGGAGCTTCTCATCCTGGTGGGCGCCTTCGCCGCAGACGCCCGCTTCGCGGTGCCGGCTGTCTTCGGAGTCGTGCTGGCAGCCGCCTACATGCTCTGGATGTACCGGCGCGTGTTCTTCGGGCCGGTCGAGAATCCGGAGAACCGCGGTCTCATCGACCTCGACGTGCGCGAGCGCTTCGTTCTCGTGGCGCTCGTCGTCCCCATGTTCTGGATCGGCCTGCACCCGCGTCCGTTCCTGAGCCTGCTCCACGCGCCCGTGGCCGAGCTCGTCCAGGCCGTCGAACGGGGCAGCGCTGCGAGCACCGTCGCAGCCGAGCGACCCGACGGGGCCGCGGCGGTCCGCGACGGTGCCGCGGGAAGCGCGCGATGAGTCCGGCCTCCCCGGCCATGAACCTCGACTTCTCGGCCATCGCGCCCGTCGCCATCGTCGCCATGGGTGCCATGGCGGTGCTGGTTCTCGAGGTCTTCCTGGCACGCATGCGGTCCCTCTCGGAGTTCCACGTGAGCGTCGCTCTCGCCCTGGTGGCGACGCTCGCTCTCGTTCTCGCGCTGGGCACCGCCGGCCAGGCGTTCCTGCAGGGAACGTCCAGCGTCTTCAATGCGGACAACCCGATGCTGCGCCTCGACCGCTTCTCCGCCTTCGCCACCGTGGTCGTCGGCATCGGCGCGCTCCTCTCCGTCTGGATGTCGATGCAGTATCTGATCGAGCTGCGCATCAACCACGGCGAGCACTACGCCCTGCTGCTGATCTCGACCGCCGGGATGATGGTGCTGGTGGCGGCGGTGGACATCCTCACGGTCTTCCTCGGCCTCGAGATCCTCTCTCTGCCGATCTACGTCCTGGCGGGCTTCGATCGCCGCAAGACCACCAGCAACGAAGCCGCGATGAAGTACTTCCTGGTGGGCACGTTCGCGACCGCGCTCCTGCTGTACGGGACGGCCCTCCTCTACGGGACGACCGGCGAGACCGGACTGGACGGGATCCGCGCGGCGTTCCCCTCCGACAATCCCCTCGCGCTCGCGGGGCTCGGCCTCGTCGTGGTGGGCCTCGCCTTCAAGGTCTCGGCGGCCCCCTTCCACCAGTGGACTCCGGACGTCTACGAGGGCGCGCCCACCTCGGTCACCGGGTTCATGTCGGTCACCGTGAAGGCGGCCGCATTCGCCGCCCTGCTGCGCTTCGCCGGCGGCGACGTCGAGCCGGCCGCCGAGAACCTGGGCCGGATCCTCTGGGGCATCGCGCTGCTCAGCATGGTCCTCGGGAACATCACGGCGGTGGTGCAGGACAACGTGAAGCGCATGCTGGCCTGGTCGGCGGTGGCGCACGCGGGCTACGTGCTGGTCGGGTTCACTGCAGGCGCGCCGGGACATGGGGCCGTGCTCTTCTACCTGGCAGCCTACCTCTTCGCCAACCTCGGCGCGTTCGCCGTGATCGTCGCGCTGGCCGACCGGGGCCGAGACCAGGACCGGATCGAGTCCTTCGCAGGCCTCGCGCGCCGGCGCCCCGGAATGGCCGCACTGATGACCCTCTTCCTTCTCTCCCTCGCGGGACTGCCCGGCACCGTGGGCTTCATCGCGAAGTTCCAGATCTTCAGCGTCGCCGTGCGGGCGGAGGAGCTGTCCCTGGCGATCGTGGCCGTCCTCACGACGGTCGTCTCCTTCTACTACTACCTGCGCGTCCCGGTCTGGATGTACATGCGCGACCCCGGCGAGACGCCGCCCCGCGCGGGCCTCGACACCCCCGAGGCTGCGGTCCTCAGCGCCTGCGCGATCGCCGTGCTCCTGCTGGGATTCTTCCCCAACGGCGGCTTCCCGGTTCCGGTCCTCCAGGATGCAACGGTCCTCGCCTGGGCCCACGAAGCCGCGGCAGCCCTGCGCTAGCAGGAGGGGCCGGGTTCCGCTGGCGCCGCGACGCGCTACGCGGAGCCGGAGTCCGGCTGCGGCGATCCATCGCGGCCGCGCAGCAGGCGCACCTCGCCGCGTCGCATGGTGAGGCGCTCGTCGTCGAAGAGCTCCATGAGGGGTACGGCGTACTTGCGCGTGGTGCCGATCAGCGCCTTGTAGGTAGGCGTGTCCAGCTCCGGATGCTCGCGGAAGTGGGCGCGGATGCGGTCGCGCAGGGCCGCGACCGCGGCGCTGTCGAAGAAGACGTCGCCGGGAGCGCGGGTGAGTCGCCCGCTGCGCTCGAGGTGCCCCAGGAGATCGGCGAGGTGGCGGGGCGAGAGCCCCAGGCGCTCGCCCCACTCCCGCGGCAGCGGCGGCGCGAGGCCGGCCGCGACCGCCTCTGCCACGATGCGCTCGGCCGCCTCGCGGTCCGCCGCTGCGAGCTCGACGGCGTGGTCGCTGCGCCGTACGCGATCCGCCTCGCTCACGACGAGCCCCGTCGCCGCGAGTCGCGTCAGCGCCAGCGCGGTCGCCTCCTTCGGGACGTTCTCCGGCACGCAGCCCAGCAACGCACCGCGCGGCATGCCCTCCTGCAGCGGCTCGGCGGCGTGGAACGCATCGAGTGCCGTCACCAGGTCCGCCTCGATGCGCTCCAGAGCCGCTCCCGCGAGCCAGCGTCCCGAGGCCGTGCAGTCGGCCCTGCCGTCGCGGCGCAGCGCGTCGAGCGCAGCACGCAGGGCTGCGACCTCGTGCATCGATCGGGCGCCGACCTGCGCCTCCTCCACGCCGACCAGGCCGGCGCGGACCAGCCTCACCTCCGCTTCGTCGAGCGGGTCTCCGCCCGCCAGCCGCAGGAGCTCCTCGGCCAGGGCCGGATCCGAGAGGCGCCGTCGAGCCGGCGTCGCATCGATGACCGTCCCGCCGCCCACCGTCGAGCCGCCCAGCGCCGTGGTGGCGAAGCCGCGCAACACGCAGCGATCGCCGGCCAGCAGCGGCAACGCCCCACCTTCGAGGTGGACGCGAGCGAAGCCCCGCGCGCCGGGCCGCAGGGCGCCTCCCACGGGCGCAATCCGGGCGCGCCGCTCCGCCGTGCCCACCAGGAACTCCACCGAAGCGGGTCCGTCGAGGATCGGCGCATCCTCCAGCCAGGTCAGCTGCAGGTCGCAGCTCTCGACCGGGGGCGGGGCTCCGGCCCGGAAGAGCGTCTCGCCCCGTGCGACCTCGGCGACCTCGACGCCCTGGAGGTTCACCGCGCAGCGCGCCCCCGGCCGTGCCTCCTGCACCGACTCGCCGAAGCGCTGCAGACCCCGGATGCGCGCGCGGCGACCGGACGGCAGAAGCTCCACGGCATCCCCCACCGCGAGCGGGCCACCGATCAGGGTTCCGGTCACCACCGCGCCGAAGCCGCGCATCGCAAAGACGCGGTCCACGGGAAGACGCGCCCGCCCCGAACGGTCGGTGCGCGGAGCGGCGGCCAGGGCCGCGCGACGCAGACCGACGCGCAGCGCTTCGAGGCCCGCTCCCGTCTTCGCGGAGACGGGAAAGACCGGCGCCCCGGCCAGCGCCGTGCCGGCCAGCTCGTCGCGAACCTCTTCGGCGGCGAGCTCGCGGACGTCGGCGTCGACCGTGTCGGTCTTGGTCAGCGCGACGAGCCCGGTCGTCAGCCCGAGCAAGGTGCAGATGGCGAGGTGCTCCCGGGTCTGGGGCATCACGCCCTCATCGGCAGCCACGACCAGGAGGAGCACGTCGATCCCCGTCGCCCCGGCGACCATCGTCCGAACCAGTCCTTCGTGGCCCGGCACGTCGACCACCGAGAAGCCCACGCCCTCGCCCAGGTCGAGGGGCGCGAAGCCCAGATCGATCGTGATCCCGCGCTCCTTCTCCTCGGGGAGGCGGTCGGTGTCCACGCCGGTGAGGGCCCGGATCAGCGCGGTCTTGCCGTGGTCGATGTGCCCCGCGGTCCCGAGGACGAGGGAGGCGCTCACACGCGGTCGTTCTTGGGCCCGATCCTGTCGAAGCCCGTGTAGGGCCGGAGCGCCGCGGGAATCGTCACCGACCCGTCGACCTGCTGGTGGTTCTCGAGCAGGGCGATCAGCGTACGCGAGACCGCGATGGCGGTGCCGTTCAGCATGTGTACCGGCTCGTTCTTCTTTCCGTCCCGGCGGCGGAAGCGGGTCCGCAGTCGCCGTGCCTGGTAGTCCGTGCAGTTGGAGGTGCTGGTGACCTCGCCCCACTCGCCGCCCTCTCCGCGCCCCGGCATCCAGGCCTCGATGTCGAACTTGCGCCAGGCGGGCGCGCCCAGATCGCCGGACGCCACGTCGATCACCCGGTACGGGATCTCCAGGTCGGCGTAGATCCGCTCCTCGTGACCGAGAAGCTCATCGTGCATGGCCTCGGAGTCCTCCGGACGGGTCAGGGCGAACATCTCGACCTTGCTGAACTGGTGGACCCGGTAGAGCCCCTTGCTCTCGCGGCCGTGGGAGCCCGCTTCGGTGCGGAAGCAGTGGGAGACGCCTGCGAGCCGGATCGGGAGGTCGTCCTCCTCGAGGATCGTGTCCGCGTAGAGTCCGCCGAGCGTGATCTCCGCGGTCCCCACCAGACACAGATCCGCGTTGGCCAGAGAGTAGATCTGGGTCTCCGGGCCCTTCGGGCTGAAGCCCAGGGCGGCGACCACCTCGGGGCGGGCCACGTCCGGGGTCACTACCGGGATGAAGCCCTCGGCCACCAGCCGGTCCAGCGCGAAGCGCTGAAGCGCCATCTCGAGGAGTGCCGCCTCGTTGCGCAGGTAGAAGAACTTCTGCCCCGCGACCCGCGCACCCGACTCGAAGTCCAGGAGATCCAGCTCCGCGCCGATCTCCAGGTGATCACGCGGCGCAAAGTCGAAGCGAGGCGGGTCCCCCACCCGCCTCAGCTCCTTGAAGTCGTCCTCCCCGCCCTCGGGCACGGCCGGATGGACGAAGTTCGGAATCCCCTGCAGCGCCTCGTCCAGGGCGGCGCGCGCATCGCCCAGGTCCCGCTCCAGCCCGGCCACGGCCTCTTTCAGACGGCGGCCCTCGGCTCCGTGCGCCTCTCGCTCGTCGGGCGCGAGCGGGCGCTTGCCGAGCTTCTGGTGCTCGTTGCGCTCGCGATTGGCATCGTTCAGGCGGGTCTGGGCGGCCGTCACGAGCTCGTGGGCCGCGATCGCCCCGTCGAGATCGGCGGCGCCCCCGCGCTTGCGGATGCTCTCGGCGATCTCGTCTCGTCGCTCGGCGAGCGTGCGCGGATCCAGCATGGGGCGACAGGGAAGCACACGCCCCGGGCCCACTCAAGCGCAGGTCGGTGTCGCGGAGCGAGCGCCGCTCAGCGACCGGCCGTACGCAGCGCCTCGAGCTGACTGCGCGCGTCGGCGGCCTCGGGGAACTCGCGCGCCGTGGCCAGCGCCTTCTCGAACGCTTCGGCCGCCTCCGCGTCCTTGCCCTGCGCCCTCAGCGCGAGGCCCAGGTGATACTGGGTGGACGGCCACGCGCGGTGCTCCTCCGGCAGCACGGCCAGCGCCTCGCGGAACTGGTCGGCCGCCGGGCCGGGGAGGTCCTTCTTCAGGTAGACGTAGCCGAGGGTGTCGGCGACCTGAGGCGACCTCGGCATCGCCTCGCGCGCCTCTCGCGCCAGGGTGAGCGCGCGCTCCAGATCCGTACCGCGGCTGGCGAGCAGGAAGGCCAGATCGTTCTTGACCCCGGGCAGGTCGCTGCGCTCGGCCAGCACCGCTTCGAAGAGCTCCACGGCCCGGTCGTCCTCGCCGTCGGCGAGATGGAGACGGGCCAGGAGGATGCGGCTGGGGGCGTCGAGCCGCCCCGCCGCGTCATCCGCCTCGAGCGTCGCAATGGCCTCGTCCCGCTTCCCGGCGACCGCGTAGAGCTGCACCAGCAGGTCCGCCGCACCGCGGTGTCCGGGCGAGAGCTCCAGTGCCCGACGCGCGTCGGCGATCGCCTCCTCCAGTCGGCCCTGGGTCCCCAGCAGGCGGGCCCGCAGGAGCCGCATCCGAACCGAATCCGGGTTGGCCTCCACCGCCGCGTCGAGGCGGGCCATCGCCGACTCGGGGTCCTCCCCCAGGAACTCGAGCCGGGACATGGTCTCCGCCAGAGCCGGGTTGTCGGGATCCCTGGCCAGCGCGGCCTCCAGGTAGCGGCGGGCCCCGTCGGGATCCCGCCGGCCCTCGCGGCGCGCGTAGAGCACGGCGGCGTCGGTGGGCGGGTTGGGCGCCGACAGCGCACGCAACAGGAAGCGCTGCGCCGCGTCGGCGCGGCCCATGCCGTAGTTGGCGCGCGCCATGCCCACGGCATCGGACGCCTGGACGCGGTCGTCCAGGGCACGGCGGATCGCCGCGTAGGTGTGCACGGCCGCGGGATAGTCGCGCAGCAAGAGCTCGATGCGCGCCTTCTCGCGCAGGATCGCCACCGGCTCGGCCTCGTAGGACAGCTCGAGGGCCCGCGAGATCGAGTCGAGCGCGCGGGGGAGATCGCCGAGCCGGACGTAGGCCTCCGCCAGCATGCGGGCAGCCTCCACGCTCTCCCGCCGTTCGATCGACTCGGAGAGCGCCTTGACCGAGTCGTTGTAGCGGCCCTGGGCGAGCCGTACCTCGCCGAGGACGAGCCTGGCCCCGGGGCTGTCCGGATAGCTGCGCGCGATCCCCTCGGCCACCACCGCGGCCCTGGGAACGTCGCCCTCCAGGAGATGCAGGCGGGCAATGGCCGCCATCACCTCCGCGGGATCCTCGGTCTGCTCCGCCACGGCCTCGGCATGCGCGATGGCGGCTTCGGGGCCGGCCCGGTTCCAGCGATCGCGCACATAGAGGGCCTGGGCGCGTGCGTCCGTGGGACGCTCCGCGATCAGGCGCTTCAGCACGCTCGACGTCTCGGCGTCCGGCGGATCGGTCAGCGCCGCCAGGGCCAGCCAGGCCATCAGGTTCCCGGGCATCAGCTCGACGCTTCGCTCGAGCATCCAGCGACGCAGGTCTTCGTCCCGTCGGACGCCCAGGTACTCGCGCGTCGCGGCGAGGACGCGGCGCTCGAGCTGCGGATCGCCGCGGAAGTGCTCCGCAGCCTCCCGGAACGCCTGGGCCGCCTCCTCCTGATGTCCGGGCCAGGACGCGTAGACGTTGGCGCGCTCGAGCCACGCGCGCAGCAGCCAGCCGTGCTCCGACGTGTCGAGATCGGCGGCCAGCCCGCGGGTGGCGTCGAAGGCAGCCAGCGCCTCGCGATGGCGGGAGTCCGGCACCGGATCGCCCGTGACCTGGAGCTCGCGGATCCTCGCGCGGTGGACGAGACCGAGCTGGAGCTGGGCCACCGCGCTCCTGGAGTCGATCTCGACCGCGGTGAGAGCCGCCTCGAGCGCGCCGGCGGAATCGGCGCGGGCCAGGGCCAGCTCCGAACGCCGCACCAGCGCCAGAACGTGGGCGGGCTGGTTCTCCAACACCCCATCGATCAGCTCGGCGGCCCGCTCGGGCTCCTCGAACATCAGGAGCTTGGCGAGGGCCAGCGCGTGCTCGGGCTCCTGAGGCGCCAGCCGGTGGGCCTCCTCGCGGAAGAAGAGGGCGTTGCCGAACGCGCCTTCACGCTCCAGGACGACGGCGATCCGCGCATTGATGTCCGCGTTCTTGGGATCGAGCTTGAGCGCATTGCGGAGCGAGATGATGGCCTCTTCGAGACTGCCCTCCGCGATGTAGCGATCCGCGTCCGCCAGATACTCCGCCTTCTGCTCCGCAGGCGAGGAGCAGGCCGCGGCGAGGGCCAACGCGAGCGCAAGGACGGACAGGCGGCGGATCGACGGCATCTCGAGTATCCCCCCGGATTCTGACGGCCGATAGGATACGACTCGCCTCCCCATCCTCCAATCGCCGCACCCCGGGCGCCGCGCCCCTGGCGTATCCTGGGCTCATGGCTCGACCGACCGCGCTGACCTGGGCACTCCTCTGGGCGGCCTTCGCGGCGCTGGCGCTGGTCCTCTACGCACCGGCCCTGCGCGGCGCCTTCATCGCCGACGATCTGGGCTACGTCCTCAACAACGCGTACATCCACACCCTCGACCTCCCGCATGTCCTGGCGATCTTCGAGCCCTGGGGCGACGCTTCCCTGTTCACGGCGAACTACGCGCCGATCCATCTCCTCGCACACGCACTGCAGTGGCAGGCCTTCGGCCCGCTCACCTTCGGCTACCACGTCACCAACGTCCTCCTCCACGCGGGCGTGTCGGTGCTGCTGGCCGCTCTCTTCCTCGCCACGGGGGTCCCGCGCAGCGCAGCCCTCGTGCTGGGCGCGCTCTTCCTGGTGCATCCGGGCAATGTCGAGGCGGTGGCCTGGATCTTCCAGCTCAAGACGGTCATGGCGCTGGGCCTCTCGCTACTCGCGTTGCTCGCGTTCGAGCGCCGGCCGGCCCTCTCCGCCCTCTTCCTGGCGCTGGCGCTCCTCTCCAAGATCGCCGCCCTGTACGCGATTCCCGTCCTCGCCGCGCTGCTCTGGGTTCGCGGCCAGGCGGGACGCCGCGAGTGGGCCTGGCTGGGCGTCTGGTGCCTGGTATTCGCGGCCTGCGCCCTCCCCGAGTTCGTGGCCTTCGACCGCCTGGGGCACGCCACCACCCTGGAGCGCTATCCCGACGCCGCTGCCCAGGTGCGCTCCATGGTCGGAATCGGCGGCCGCTATCTCGTCATGGCGTTCACCTCGCTCGGCATCTCTCCCAGCCACGAGCCACCGCCCGCCCTCTCCTGGCTCGATCCCTGGTGGCTCTTCGGCCTGGCCGCACTGGCGGCGCTCGCCTGGCGAACCGTCGTCACGCTGCGCTCGCGCAAGACGGAGGCGGTCTTCTGGATCTGGGCGGTGGCCGCCTTCGCGCCGGTCTCGCAGGTCTTTCCGTTCCTCTATCCGATGGCCGACCGCTATCTCTACTTCATCCTGCCGGGCCTGATGGGCGGCGCGTACTTCGCGCTGGCGGGCGCGCTCGGAGTCGATCTGCACGGCCGGAGGTCCCTGCCCGCCGAGCGGGCGTCGGGCGGACCGTCCGACCGTGCCGAGCGGGCGTCGGGCGGACCGTCCGACCGTGCCGAGCGGGCGCCGGGCGGGCGGGCCTGGCTCGCCGCGGGCATCGCCCTCTCGGCCGTCTTCGCCCTGCATGCCTTCAGCCGCACGCCGATCTGGCAGAGCGAGGCGCGCATGGTCGCCGCTGCCGCCCTGCGCTACCCGGACGGAATCGGCGCACGCTGGATGCGGGCCCGCAGCCACGCAGAGCTCGGCAACCGCTCGGCCGCCCTGGAGGAGCTGCGAGCCCTGGCCGACGCGGGCTTCGACCACTTCATGATCGTCACCCAGGATCCGGTCTTCGCGAGCCTCGCCAGCACGCGCCAGTTCCAGGAGATCGCGGCACGGATGGCGGAGAACTGGGTGTCGGTCGCCGCCGCGCGCAGCCGCCACGTCCAGCCCGAGCTCGTGCAGATGGCCCACGCGCACATCATCATGGGCGACCTCGCCTCCGCGCGGAGCGCCTACGAGCGCGCCCTGGAGATGGGCGGACCGCTGGACGCCCAGGTCCGGCTCGAGCTCGGGCGCCTCGGCGACGGGGGCTCGTGATCGAGGCCGGCGCGCCCAGCCAGAGCGGACCGCGCGACGACGCGGCGCTGCGCCGGCTGGCGCTGGCCGGGATCTTCGCGTTCGTCGCCACGGCCGCCTTCCTGCCCCTCGACAACAACGACGTGTGGATCCATCTGGTGACGGGTCGCCTGATCCTCGACGAGGGCACCGTCCCTCGCGTGGACCGCTACACCGAGCCCACCGCCGGAGCTCGCTACGTGGCCCACGAGTGGCTCGCGGCCACCTACTACGCTGCCGCAGAGGCGCTGGCCGGAATCCCCGCCGTGGTCTGGGCCGCAAAGGCGCTTCCAGCGCTGTGTGCCGTGGCCGTGCTGGGCCTCGCGCTGCGCGCCTCGCGCGCACCACCCGGCGTGGGGCTGCCGCTCGTCCTGCTGGCGGTGACGGTGCTGCGCTTCCGCATCCTCGCCCGACCCGAGCTGATCGCGATCCCCATCCTTCTCGGCGCGCTCTGGCTCCTGCTGCGCGATCGCGAGGCGGCCCGGGCGGGGTGCCGCACCCGCGCGCTCTGGCTCCTGGTTCCGCTGGAGGTGCTCTGGGTGAACGTGCACGGCTCCTTCCCGCTCGGGATCGTGCTGGTGGGCGGCTTCGCCGCAGCCGAGGCCATCGAGCGCGCCGTCCTCGGCAGCGGCGCCACCGCACGCGGCCTGCGCATCGCGGGTGTGGCCGGCGGGCTGGCGGTCGCGGCCTTCGTCGCCACCCTCGAGCCGCGGGCCTTCGCCCTGCCCGCGGCCCTGCTCGTCGCTTCGCTCGCGCTCCTCTTCGCCGCCGACGGCGCGCAGCCGATCCTGCGCCGGGAGGCGTTCGCCCCCGGCCAGGGTCTGCTGCGCCTCGGCCTGCTCGCGCTCCTCATGCTGGTCGCGACGTTGGCCAACCCGCTCGGCCCGGAGATCCTGCTCTTCCCGTTCGAGTTCACGGCCGAGTCCAACCTGATGAACGAGTGGGTGAACGAGTGGAAGCCGCTCCTTGCGGCGGACCACCTCGGCGGCAACCTCTCGTACGCAGCCTGGTTCGCTTTCCTCGCGGTCTTCTGTGCGGGGATCGCGCTGGCCGCAGGGCGGGCCTGCCTCGGCGTCCTCGAGCTGGCGCTGTTCGCGATCTTCGCGGGCCTCGCCTTCCGCCACGCGCGCTGGATCGCCCTCGCGGCTCTCGCCCTGACCCCGGCGCTGGCCATCCTGCTGGGCGCGGCCCGCCAGGGCCAGCCCGGCGGTGGGCGTGTGCGGCGAGCCGCAACGGCGCTGGCCGCCTCCGCGTCCGCCGCGTTCGCGCTCCTGGGCCTCGCGAGCCTGTTGGGCTTCCCGTTCGATCCCGTGCTGAGCCTGGCGCTCCTGCTCGCGCTCGCGGCCGGGGCGGTCGCGCTGGCCCTCGCCTGGAGCGCACGGCGCCCCCTGCGCAGCGGCCTGCTGGCGACGGCGCTCCTCGCCTGGTGCCTCGCGGGGCTCGCCGTGGTGGAGGGCATTCCGATCCGCGCCAGCACGGTACGGCGCCCCTGGCTCGCCGAGGCGCCCGCCGCGGAGAGGCGCCCCTCCCTCGAGCACCGGCCGGTGGTGGACTGGCTGCGCGAACGCGGGGCCTCGGGGCATCTGTTCACCGAGTACCACTGGGCCGCCTACGCGATCCACGAGCTCTGGCCGGCGGTCCGCGTGTTCCTCGACTCGCGCAGCGAGGTGCACGGCGAGGCGATCCTCGCCGAGTACCTCGACGCGAAGAACGACGTCGCGCGCGCCCGCGAGACCCTGGAGCGGCGGCGCCCGGACCTGGTACTCGTCCGCTTCCGCGCCATTCCGGCTCCTGCGCGCAATCCCGGCCTGATCGCGGCGCTGGCCGCGCACCCCGACTACGTGCTGCTCTGGGTCGACGACTGGGCGGTCCTCTACGCGCGCCGCGAGGCGGCGAGCGAGCTCGGCCGCGCCATCGACTTCGACCCTCTCCGCTTCCGGCCGCACGCGATCCCGGCCGGAGACGAACAGGCCCTGGAGGCGGAGCTGCGCCGGGCCCTCACCCGCGCCGACTCCGCGTTCGTGCGCACGGCGCTCGCCGCAACGCTGCGCGCCCAGGGGCGCAGCCGCGAGGCGCTCGACCTCCTCGAAGCCACGTGGGACGACCATACCCGCTACGCCGGCACTCCCCAGCTGGCGGGCGAGATCCACGCCGCGGCGGGCCGCCACGAAGAGGCGCGCCGGTGGTTCGAGCGGGCCATCGAGCTGGCGCCGACCTGGGGAAATCCGCGACGCGCCCTGCGCATGCTCGACGCGCCATCCCGCTAGCCCGCCCCCGGCGCTACTCCACGTAGCCGAGAGCGCGCAGACGCTCTTCGGTCTCGGCCGCGGCCGCGCTGCCCTCGGCACGGCGCCCGCGCGGATCCGACAGCGCGGCCTGGGTCCAGGCATCGAGCGGACCGCGCAGGCGCGCCAGCACCTCCGGGTGCTCTGCCGCGACGTCCCGGGTCTCCCCGGGATCCTCCAGCAGGTCGAAGAGCACGTGGCGCGTGCCCGTCACCTCCGGGATCGAGATCAGCTTGAAGCGGGCGTCGCGTACGCTGCGCCAGCGCGTGGCCAGCAGGTCCACGTCCGCCAGCCGGGCGCCCAGGGCTTCCGCCTCGCCGCGGTGCTCCGCCGCGACGTCGCGCTGCAGACCCGGGTCGCGCTCGGCATCGTAGAGGGCGAGGCGCCCTTCGCGACGCACGGCCACGAAACGCCCCCGACGCACGTAGCGGAACGCCTCCCGACCCCCGCCTGCCCGGCCGCTGCGGCGTCCGCCCAGGACGCGGCTGGGGTTCTGCGGACGCAGCGCCGATCCGCTCTCCGCGAAGACCAGGCGGCTCGGCGGCGCGGCGGCGGCGGCGAAGAGCAGCCGGGAGAGATCCTCTCCCGAGCCCGCCGAGGAGGCCGGCCAGCCGACGCCGGCGAGGGAGGCGACCGTCGGGGCTACATCGAGAAGCGACACGGGCTGGTCCAGGCGCCGGCCGGCCGGGATGCCCGCGCCGCTGAAGATCAGCGGGACGTGCAGGGTTGCCTGGTAGGCGAAGGCGCCGTGCTCGAAGAAATAGCCGTGCTCGCCGAGACTCTCGCCGTGGTCCGAGGTCAGGACCACGAGCGTACGCGTGGCGTCGTCGCGCGCGGACAGCGCCTCCATGAGCCGTCCCACCTGGGCGTCGACCGCCGCCACCTCGCCGTCGTACAGCTCGGCGGCCCGCGGGAGCGCGGCGGCCGAGCGGCCGTTCAGGTTGAAGTAGAGCGTCCCCAGGCGCGGCCTCCAGGTGCGCGCCTCCTGGTAGAGCCAGAAGTCCTGGGCGCGCGCGCCGTCGATGAAGCGCGGCGGGGGCTCGTAGGGGAAGTGCGGCTCCAGGTGGAGCATCCAGAGGAAGAAGGGGCCGTCGACCGCGTCGAGCCAGCGTAGAGCCTCGTCCGTGACGGCCTCGGCGCGCTCCTTCTCGCCCGCGCGAGCCGGGCGCCAGTTCTGGCGGATCGCGTGTCTGCGCCGCAGCTCGCGGATGCCGACGAAGGTGTCGAAGCCCCGGTCCAGCCCCTGGAGCGCGCTGGCGACGCCGTTCGAGCTGAACCCGCCGGTGCGCCAGCCGGCGTCGCGCAGCACCTCGGCCAGGGTGGTGCCCCCCTCGGCGGAGAGCCGCTCGCCCACCTCGACGGCGCCGTGCTCGTGGGGATGGCGCGCCGTGAAGAGCGACGCGACGGCGGCGGTCGTACGCGGAACCGGCGTGCTGGCCTGCTCGAAGACGACGCCGTCCCGCGCCAGCGAGTCGATGTGGTGCGTCCGCGCGCCGTCGTGGCCGTACGCGCCCAGACGATCGGCGCGCAGGGTATCGACCGTCAGGAGCACCACGTTGATGCGGGTCTCGTCGGGCGCCGGCGCACAGCCACAGAGCCCGATCAGGATGGCGAGGACCGCTTCCGGCGCGCCCAGCGCTCGCCGCGGCACCCCCCTCATTCGTCGACGTAGCCCAGCGCCTCGAGCTGGTCGCGCAGCTCGGGGGACAAGCCCTCCCCGACTTCGGGAGCCGGACTCGAGGCGCCGTCCTCCCGCCAGCGCGCCAGGCGCTCCAGCATCCGTTCGCGCACCTCGGGCCTCGTCTCCGCCAGGTTCACTCTCTCCCCCGGATCGGCCGAGAGGTCGTAGAGCTCGACGTAGTCCTCGCGCTCACCCGGGTAGAGCACCACCTTCCAGCCGCCGTCTCGCAGGGAGAGGATGCGTCGGGAGCGGTCCAGATCGTAGAGGCGGTCGCGGTGCCTGCGCCCGGCGGCTCGCGCGCTCGCGAAGACCGGCTCCGGCCCGCCCTCCTCGCCGCGCATCAGCGGAGCGAGATCGCGCCCCTGGACGGGGAGATCGGAGGGTCGCTCGAGCCCCAGCAGGGTGAAGAGCGTCGGCAGGACGTCGATCATGCGTACCGTCGCGGCGTGGCGGCCGACCGGGACGTCGGGCCCGGCGAAGATCAGCGGGATGCGGATCTGCTCGTCGAAGACCTGTGCCCCGTGGTCCAGCACGTGGTAGCGCTCGCCGAGGGTCTCCCCGTGGTCGGACAGCAGCACCACCAGGGTCTCGTCCAGATCGAAGTCCCCGAGGAGTCGCGCAACCTGGTCGTCGGCGTAGCGGATCATCTCGTCGTAGGCGTCGACGTACACGTTGAGCGAGCGCTCCAGCTCGCCCCGCTCGTCCAGGAGCCGCTGGTACTTGGGCACCCGATCCAGGCGAGGGCCCGGCTCGTCGGACTGGAAGAGATCCCGATAGTCGCCCTGCGGCAGGTAGCGGCCGTGGGCGTCGTAGAGATGCAGGAACAGGAAGACGCGACCGCCCTGCTCCCTCAGCCAGCGACGCGCCAGGTCGACCGTTTCGGCTCCGTCGCGACGCTTGCCGTCGAAGCGATCCTCCCAGATGTCGAAGCCACGCGAGAGCCCCGATGCGGCGTCCTTCATGGTGGCGCCGCTCACGAACCCGCCGGTGGCGAAGCCCATGTCGGCGAGGAGCTGCGCCAGGGTGCGCACCCCGGGCGCGAGACGCTGCCCGTTGGCCCGGCTCCCGTGCTGGTGGGGGTGGAGCGAGGTGAAGAGCGAGGTGTGCGCGGGGTTGGTGTTCGTGTCGTGAGAGAAGGCGTTGCTGAAGACCGCCCCGCGCGCGGCCAGGGCGGAGACCCCCGGAGCCGTCTCGCGCTCGTAGCCGTAGACCGCGAGGTGATCGGCGCGCACCGTGTCGAGCGAGACGATCAGCAGGTGGCGGGCCGGTCCCACGTGGGGCTCTTCCGCACAGCCGCCCAGGAACAGCGAGGCGAGGGCCACGGCGACGAACGCGGCGCGCCAGGATCTCATCGGACGACCAGGGGACCCATGTGGCGTTCGACCTCCTCGCGAGCGCGCCCGCAGGTGGTGGTGAGTCGGGCGTTGCGCCCGCAGCGTCGCCAGACGTCGGCCAGGACGCGGCGGTCGAAGGGGATCGCGTGATGGTAGTAGCGATTGTAGAGGCCGGTGACGTCGAGGGCGGCCTGCATCGGGTCCGCACCGCCTCGAATCGGCTCTGCCCCCGCGTGGAGCGACGCGATCTGCTCGAGGAGCTCGTCCTCCAGGTGCTCGGCGAGCTGCCCCCCGGCGAACAGACGCACCTCCGCGAGCTCGCGCTCGCGTCGCTCCGAGTCGGGATGATCCCGCAGCCAGCGGGCGTGCACCGTGCCGCACTCGATGGGTCGTCCCATGCGACAGGTCTGGGTGGAGAAGGAGGCCAGCAGGTCTTCCGCAAGTCGGCCGTCGGGATCCGCCAGGACCCGGCGCAGGAGCGAATTCTGCCCGCCCACGCGCTCCGCCTCCAGATGGACCAGCCGCGGCAGCTCCGCACGCTTGCCCCGGAAGAACGCCCGCGACGCCTGGTGGGAGAGGATCGGATGGCGCAGGGTGTGGATCGGACCTTCCAGGGACGCAGCGTGCAGCGCGCCCAGCGGCAGCACCTCGTGCATGAGCAGCTCTTCGAAGCGGTGCACGCCGGCCCGCGCGAAGCCCGCCGAGAAGTCGGTGCGCGCGAAGCGGCGCGCCAGCCGCTCGAGGTCGAGGGCGGGGACCTCCTCGTCGAAGCCCAACACGAGCAGGTCGTCACCGGTGGCGAACCACGCGGACACCCGCGGGAACACCTCGGCGTAGGTGCGCAGGACCAGCTCGACCGTAGCCCGATCCACCTCGTAGAGGTGGAACCACTGCGCGTACACGCCGCCCGGGGCGAGGCGCTCGCGGGCCGCCTCCAGGAACTCGCGACTGAAGAGCATCTCGACGCCGGTCATCCAGGGGTTGCTGGGCTCGGAGGAAATCACGCCGAAGCGGCCCTCGCTGCGCAGGAGCGCCCGGTAGGCGTCGCCGCGCATCGTCCGCACCTTCGGGTTGCGAGCGGCGTTCAGGTTTCCATAGTCGAACAGGGGCGCCGCCTCGAGGACCGCCGCGGAGATCTCGGCCACCTCGACCGAGCGAACGTCCGCCAGCTTGGCGAGCTCGCCGACGGTGACGCCGGTCCCCCAGCCGATCACGAAGGCGTGCTCGGGATTCCCGGCGAAGAGCGCCGGGAGCAGCCCTGCCATGGCCATGGTGGTGTAGTCGGCGTGGAGATTGCCGTCGGGCTTCCCGTTCGTGGCGATCGAGCGCGTCCGACCGCCGGTACGAAGCGGGGCTTCGCTCACCGTGACCGTCACGGCGGGATCGTCGGCGTGGAAGATCGTCTCGAAGACGCCCCGGTTGCGGGCGAAGAACACGTCCGGCCCCTCGAAGGTCCCGGCCACCGGCTCGCGCACGCGGAAGAGCCCGGAGGCGATCCGCTCGGGACTCCAGGCGGGCAGCGCGGCCAGGCCGGCGACACACGCGGCGGCGAGCGCGAACCCCGCCACACGCGCCCGCATCACCAGGGCGGTCAGCAGGCCGGCGCCCAGGGCCGACGCGCACAGCGCCACGCGGTAGACCTCGTGGAGGTCGAGCCAGAAGAAGAGGGCGTAGCCGCCGAGGAGCGCACCGAGCAGCGAGCCCGTCGTGTTCCAGCTGTAGAGCCTGCCGGCCACCGCGCCGAGGTCGCCGATCTCGCGGCGCAGATGATGGAACAGGAGCGGAAGAAGCGCGCCGGAGAGACCCACGGGCACGGCCAGCAGCGCCAGGATGCCGAGGAACGCGAGACCGTGGTAGGCGTGGAAGGCGGGGTCCACGTCCCGGAAGAGCGAGCGCAGCGCGTGCGCCCAGTAGGGCGCGTCGCCCAGGACGAAGTAGACAGCGGCGAGGAGCGCCACCAGGAGCCACTGCGACGCCACGATCAGGAGCGGCGGGATCTCGCGCAGGGCGGAGACCACGAAGCTGCCGATCGCGATGCAGAGCACGAAGACCGCCACCACCATCGCAAAGGTGAAGTGCGACGCGCCGAAGGCGAGCCCTCCCACACGGTTGAGGGCGGTCTGCACCGCCATCATCGCGAAGCCGCCGAGCAGCGCGACGCAGCCGTAGAGGAGGAAGCGGCGGGACGGTGCGGCCGCCGTCGCGCGCTCCGCGCCGCCCTGCGACGGGCCGGGCTTCGCGAAGCGGTGGAGAGCGAGGAAGATGCAGCCCGCAGCCAGATTGACGACGCCCATGCTGCGCAGCACGCCGTCCAGGCCCAGCAGGGGGACGAGCAGGAATCCGCCCACCAGGGCGCCGCCGAAGGCGCCGAGGGTGTTGAACGCGTAGACCCAGGCGTGCACCCGGGTGGCCTCCTCGAGACGCGCCGAGAGCGCCTGGGTGAGGATCGGGATGGTCCCTCCCATCAGCACCGTCGGCGGCCCGAGCAGCAGGATGGCCAGCAGCACGTCGAAGGCGAACGACAGCCCCTCCCTCCCGACCGGCACCATGAACGACACCGCTTCGGCCCCGCCGAAGAGCCAGGGGAAGAGGAGCGCGTAGACGCCGATACCGCTCTCGACGACGCCGTAGAGGCGGAGCAGGGGGGCCGACCCCCGGGCCTGCGCAGCGCGCGACGTCATGCGCGCAGTGACGCTCCCGAAGACCGCGTAGCCCACGGCCAGGCCGCCCAGGAAGACCGCCAGCACTGCGGCCGTCGCCTCGCTGTGGGAGCCGAGCAGGGTGGCCAGGTACTTCTGCCAGGCCACCTGGTAGACCAGGCCGCTGAACCCGGTCAGGATCGTGAGCACGAGGGCGATCGCCCGCGTCACCGCTTCCGCCCCTCTCCTCTCACGAGGCCTTTCGCTCCGTCACGCGCAGCCAGCTCTGCACCCAACGCGCCTGCGGATCGTCCGGGTCCAGCTCGAGCGCGTCCCCCACCAGGCGCCGGGCAGCGGGGAAGTCCCGCTCGAAGCCGCGCCGGATCGCGACCTGCACCTTCGCCCGCACGGCGGCCCGTGTCGACCCCGGCGCCTCGAACGGGGAGCGTTCGGCACCGTGAGCCGCGCGCCCGTCCAGGAGCGCGCCGAGATTCAAGGCCTGCGCGCCGCTCCGCGACGGCCGCGCGCGATAGGCGGCGAACGCCACCGGGAGGCGGTCCCAGCCGTTCAACGGGCCGTCGCCGAAGGCCGCCTCGAGAGCGTCCCCGTCGGCCACCCACAGCGCGAGCAGATCGTCCGGTCCGCGGAAGCCGTAGGGCTCCAGCGCGGCAGCCGGATCCGCCGCGTCCCAGCGCTCGCCGCGCCGTGCGCGCGGGGCCAGGGCACAGCGCGAGCCCACCATGTACACCGATTCCGGGGGGTCGAAGAAGATCTGCGTCTCGGGGAAGGCGTGCCGGAACGTGCGGGAGATCAGCTCGAAGCTGACCGGATCGTTCGACATCGGGATCCACTGCACGAACGTCCCGCACTCGGAGAGCCGCTCGGCGGCGAACGCGTAGAACTCGGCGGAGAGGATCTTTGCGTTGCCGGAGAAGTCCTTGTTCTGCTTTCCGTCGGAGACGATCAGATCGTACCGCCGTGGCGCGCGCAGCAGGAAGTGGACCGCATCCTCCACCACCGCGGTCACGCGCGGGTCGTCGAGGACGGCGGACTCGGCAAAGAGCCTCGCGCCGTACATGACCGCGCGATTGATCTCGACGGCATCGAGCTGCTCGATCCGCTCGTGCTCGGCCAGCGCGGCGAGCGTGGAGCAGGATGCGATCCCCACGTTGAGGGTCCGGACCGGACCCGGCGCCAGCACGATGGGCAGGTGGGCCAGCAGGAGCTGCTTGCGCTGGATCTCGGGAATGAGATCGCCGGCTCCCGCGATCAGCGCTCCGTCGATGGTCATCACCCGCCCGGGCCCGTTCGGCGCCGCGCGCACCTGCACCGTGCCCATCTCCGCCTCCTGCTCGAAGAGGAGGCGCGGCGCGGCGCGCACCACGCCGCTCTCCCCGGCGAACGGGAGCCGCGCGGGCAGGAGGGCCGCCCCCGCCAGCACACCCGCCGCCGCCAGGCCGGCGGGCACCCAGACCACCCGCGAGCGCGGCGCGAAGGCCAGCACGGCGAGGCCGAGGGCGGCGTTGCACACGGCGAGAGCGCGCGTCCCACCCAGCGTCCCCAGCGCGGGCAGCACCACGACCGCGGCGAAGATCGCACCGCTGATGCTGCCCAGGTTCGACAGCAGGTAGGCGCCTCCGACGCGGGCGCCGACCTGGCGGACGCTGCCCAGGAAGAGGCGGCTGGCGAGGGGAAAGGCGAGGCCCATGGCCAGCGTGGCCGGGAGCATGACTGCCGTGGCCACCCCGGCGCCGACGGCCAGGCGCCAGGTCCACGCCTGGGCGCGCACGCGTCCGGAGAAGATCGAGAGGGACTCCCGCAGGACGGGCTCGCGGAGGATCCAGAGCTCGGCCCCGATGGCGGCGAGGGCCAGCAGGCCGACGGCCAGCTGGGAGAGCCCGAGGGTGCGCTCCGGAGCGCCGCGGCGCACGAGCGGCCGGTACAGGAGCGCCCCGAGGCCGAGTCCCAGCAGGAAGACGACCAGGGCCGTGGTCAATGCGTAGGTGCCGTTCCCGACCAGGTAGCGAAGCGCCCGGAACCAGACGATCTCATAGCCGAGGGTGGTGAAGCCCGAGCCGAACAGCACCAGGGCGGTCACGAGCACCGGCAAGGCGGTCGGGATCGCCTCGTCGGACGGCTCGGCGGCGGCCCCACTGCCACGGACGCGCCGCGCCGCACGCAGGGCCACGAGCGCCACCCCGAAATTGAGGCCATTGGCCGCCGTCACGGCCCCTCGTGCACCCAGCCACTCCACCAGCACGAAGCCGCCGAGCAGGGCGCCGAGTGCCGCCCCGACCGTGTTCAGTCCGTAGATCACGCCGAGGTGGCGATCGACGCCCTGCCGCGAGCGGATCAGGGCCATGCAGAGGGCGGGATAGGTGGCCCCCATGAGGGCCGCCGGGATCAGGAGCAGCCCGAAAACGCCCACGACGCGGGCGAGGTCGAAGCCCGTTCCGGCACCGAGATCCCCGGCCAGCGACGCGAAGACGCGCGGCAGGTGGACGAAGGCCCGCGTGAACACGGCCGTGGAGAGGACGATCCCCAGCTCGAGCCAGGCGTAGGCGAGGAGCGGCGAGCGGTGGGCCCCCCTCACCCGGTGCCAGCCCCAGGCGCCGAGCCCCATGCCCCCCATGAAGCCCGCGACCACGGCGCTCACCGCCAGGGTGGAGCTCCCGAAGGTCAGCGAGAGCAGGCTCGACCAGGCGACCTGGTAGACGAGAGCCGCGGCGCCGGAGACGAAGGCGAGCGCATAGAGGACGCCGGCCGGGCGCTCCCCGCCGCGGGCCGAGGTCACTTGACCACGTAGCCGAGGGCCTTCAGCTGCTCCTTGTACATGTCGTCGATCACCACCTCGGGCGCCGCACCCCAGGCGGGCTCGAGCTCGTACCAGCCGCGCCCCTCGTCGCTGAGCGTGCCCACCCAGGCCGGGGCGTCTTCGGCATCGGCCAGGTTCTCCTGCTCCCCCGGATCGGCGTCGATGTCGTACGCCTCGGTATGGTCCTTCTCGGGCCTCAACAGCAGGCGCTTGCCCCCGCGGCGCACCGAGATCAGGGGGTTGGGCTCCTCCTCGGTACGGCCCCAATGGGTGTCGAGGAAGGCGATCGCCGGCTCGGGCGCCACCACCTCCTGGCCTCGGCCGGCGGCGACGATCATCGGCAGGAGCGATTGGCCGTCGGCACCCGCGAGGGGCGGCAGGCCGAGCATGTCGAGGATGGTGGGCCAGACGTCCACGTTGCGGACCAGCGGCTCCACCACGATGCCCTCGTCCAGGATGAAGGGCGGGATGAACAGCAGAGGCACCTCGGTGGTCTCGCGGTAGAGATCGCGGGCGTGCCCCTCGATGTCGTGCTCGAAGAAGGCCTCGCCGTGATCCGAGGCGATCACGACGAGGGTCTTCTCGAAGAGGTCCAGCTCCTCCAGCTCGGCCAGCACCCACGCGACGTTGCGATCGGTCCAGTGGATGGCTGCGTCGTACGCGTCCATGTGACGCGTCCCGAACCCGAGGTCCGCCGCCTCCTGGTCGTAGGCGAACTGGTGCACGTCCATGTAGTGGACGTAGAGGAAGAAGCGCTCGTGACCGTAGCTGCGCAGGTACTCGCGGGCCGCCTGGGTGAGATCCTCGTCGGTGCCACCGATGGCCTGGCCCGGCCTGTGGGCCTCGAGCTCGCGGCGCGCGATCTGGGTGTCGTGCGCGCGGTAGTAGCTCTCGAATCCGCGGCCGAAGCCGAAGTTCGGAGCGACCCAGCCGTTGCGCCAGAGGCCCGCCGTCTTGAAGCCCGCTTCCAGCAGGATCTCCGCGGGCAGGCGGGCGCCATCGGGGATCGCGTGGTGGAAGCGCGTCACGCCCGTGCGCGGCGGGAAGACGCCCGTCCACAGCGAGGCCATCGAGGTCTTGGTCCAGCTGGACTGGGCCTCGACGTTGGCGAAGCGGACCCCTCGGCTGACGAGGAGGTCCATGTTGGGGCTGGTGCCTCGCTCGTACCCGTAGGAGCCCAGGTGATCGGCGCGCAGGGTGTCGATCACGATGAAGACGACGTTGAGGTCGTCGCGATCCTGCAACGCGAGGAAGTCGTCGACGGTGCCCTTGGGCCTCGAGGGAACCTGGATCTCGAACATCGAGGCCACCGCGACCAGGACGAGCACGGCGGCCAGACCGAAGTAGGTCCAGGGAGAATCGAGAATCCTGCGCAGCAACCCGTTTGCTCCTCGGCTCGTCGCTGGGGCGCCGCCGGGCGCCGACGTGACCCGGTAGTCTAACGGCGCCCCCCCCCGGGCGCAGGCAGCGGCCGGCGCCGCTGGAGGTGGCTGGCTCCGGACGGGCGACAAAAGAAAGGCGGCCACTCCGTGAGGAGTGGCCGCCGGATTCGAGCCCTGTGGGCCCGGTCTGCGTCAGCCTACTTGCGGATCTTCTTCCGCCCGATGGCCACCAGACCGATGACGCCCGACCCCAGGAGGAGCAGGGTGCCCGGCTCCGGGATCGCCTCGTAGCTCAGGGTCAGGGTCACGAAGGCCGGAAGCTGGCCGGCCAGGTTGGTCAGCACGTTGAGCGCGCTCACCAGGGTGACCGTGCCGCCGCCACCGACCAGGCTGTTGGTGCCCGTGGCCATCGAGGTGGTGCCGCCGAACTGGGTCGCCGTCTGCAGCTGGATGGTCGTGGTCTTCGTCGTCCAGGCGTTGGCGAACGCGGTGATCGCGATGCCGTAGGCCGTCGGGGGCGTGGTGGTGAGGGTCGTGCCCACGCGGAGCGGCACGCCGAGGAGCGTGAAGCCGCCGAAGCCCTTCACGTTCGCGACGCCGTCGACCAGCATGGCGCCGCCCGCGGAGCCAACGAAGGCACCGGGATCCGGGTTGCCGGCGATGACCACCTGGATCTGGGAGATCGGCGGAGCCGAGGTGAGAGGAATGGTCGCCGTGGTGGCGCCGGCGGGAACGAAGCCGCTGGCGATCGACCAGTTGGCCGTCGCGCCCGAGCCGCTCGCGGTGCCCGCGCCCGCTGCCGTGGCGAAGATGCCGGTGAAGGTGGCCGGGGGCAATGCGCCCAAGGCCAGGGTGATCGACGCGGCCGTCAGAGCACCGGCGGCTGCGGTCTGAGCACCCACGAGAGCCATAGCACCGGCCGCGAAACCAAGGAACAACTTGCGCATCTGGTCTTTCCTCGTCTTGGTCGCGCCGGCCTGAAAGGAGGTCCCTGAGGACCGAGCGCGAAGCTGGTTCCCTTCCCACGGTTGTTGAGTGGCGGCGTTTCCCCTTTCGTGTCACGGAAAAAGGCCGCCAGAGCCGGAAGCCGCTGCTTTCAAACGAGAAAAATCACAGGGGCTCCCCTGGGGGAAACAAGAAGGGTAGGGGGCCCGACCCACACCCGAAGGACGCACCACCCAGGAGCCGATCCACGCACCACCCAGGAGCCCCGAACGCGCAGAAGACGCGCACAAAAGAGAGCGGGGCGGCCACCCCCGAGGGTGACCGCCCCACTTCCGGTCTCTGGATCCGTTGCGGGCTCAGCCGCGTCTGGACCTCCCGAGAGCCACCAGCCCTGCCACGCCCGAGGCCAGCAGGAACAGGGTCCCGGGCTCCGGCACGAAGCCGAGCGTGATGCTCGTGAAGGCAGGCAGCTGACCCGCCAGGTTCGTGAGGATGTTGAGGGCCGAGACCAGGGTCACGGTGCCCCCGCCGCCGGGGGTCAGCATGTTGGTCCCGGTCGCCATCGCCGTGACGGCGCCGAACTGGGTCGGCGTGGTCAGGGCGACCGTGGTCGTCTTGGTGGTCCAGGCGTTCGCCCAGGCCGTGATCGCGATGCCGTAGGCAGTGGGAGGGATCGTGGTCGTCGGGAATCCCACGGCGATCGGAACGCCCAGCAGCGTGAAGCCGCCGAAGCCCTTCACGTTGGCCGCACCGGTCACCGGCATCACCCCCACGGGGCTCGCGCTGCCGGCGAACGTGCCGCCGACCGGGTTGCCCGCGATCACCACCTGGATCTGCGAGATCGGCGGGGCGGATGTGAGGGGAATCGTGGCGGTCGTGGCGCCGGCCGGCACGGCCCCGGCCACCATCGTGAAGGTGGTGGCGTTGAGCGCGGTGCCCATCCCGGCACCCGCGGTGTAGTTGGCCGTGAAGACGGCCGGCGGGAGCGTGCCGAGCCCGAATACCATGTCGACGCTGGTGAGCGGGCCGGCGTTGGCTGCCGGAGCCCCCGACAAGAGCAGACCGAACCCTGCGACGAGCCCGACAAACAACCTGCGCATGATCTTCCCTTCCCTGAGAACGCTGTGCCCACGCCCCCACTGGCGGAGGCACCATGCCGCCCGTTCCGTTCCCTGAATCGGGTCTTCGGCGAACGGCGAGGACCGCTTGAGCGCGGATCTGCGTGGGTCTGAAGGCCCCCGGGAGCGCGCCCCACCCGTCACGTGGCCAACCCATCCCGGCACCCACGCCGGAACGCCCCCGCAGGTCCCGCAAGTCACCGGGAAACGCCGCTGCCGCGCCAAGTTGCGCTCTCGTGAGCGATGGTATGGGCCGATACCCAGGGCTACCTTGCTGCGTTCCCCAAGCGCCGGGAGACCACACGAGATGACTGGCCACCTCATCGACCCCATGCGCCGAGCCGAATCGCTCGCGCTGCGTACCCCCGGACACGCCCGAGCGGCCGCGCTGCGCACCCCCGGACACGCCGGAGCGGCCGCGCTGCGCACCCCCGGGCGAGCCGGAGCGACCGCACTGCGCGTCTCCACCGCGCTGGTGCTCGCGCTCACCCTCGCCTGCACGGGCGGCTCCATCGAGGAGGTCCGCGCGCTCCAGGATGCGGGTGCCTTCGAGGAGTCGATCGAGCCGCTGCGGGCGATGCTACGCGAGAACCCGGAGAGCCCGGAGGCCAGCTATCGGCTGGGGCTCGCCCTGCTGCGAACCGGCAACGCCGGGCAGGCGCTGTGGCCGCTGCGCAAGGCCGCCGACTCGCAGGAGTACGCGCGCCCCGCCGGCCTGATCCTGGCCTCGACTCTCCTCGGGATGAAGAACTACGAAGAGACGATCCTCGCCGCGAGCCGGGTCCTCGAGGTGGATCCCGAGAACGAGGCGGCGCTCACCACGCGCGCCCAGGCGTCCCAGCAGGCCGCGAACCACGAGGCGGCGCTGGCCGACGCCGACCGACTGCTCGCGATCAACGAGGACAACCTCGAAGCGCTCTCCCTGCGCGCCGCTCTCCTCGCCGAGCTGGAGCGCTGGGACGAGGCGCACGCCGCGTTCGACCTCACCTACGAGCGCGCCCGGAGTCAGGAGAGCCCCTTCGTCGGACGCGTGTGCATCGTGCGCGCCAAGGCCTGGGCCGCGCAGGAGGAGCCCGACAAGGCCGCAGCCGGGGTGGAGCAGTGCCTCGCCGATCACCCCGACGCCCAGACCGTGGCGCTCGCCGTCCAGGCCTACGAGGACCTGGAGCGGCCCAAGGAGGCCCTCGCGCTGCTGCGCAAGACCCACGAGGCCAACCCGGAAGACCTCAACGTGCTGATCCCCCTGGCCCAGCGCCTCTCCGCCGCCGGCGAGCACGAGGAGGCGGACGCACTGATGCTCGAGGCCGCGCAGAAGTCGGGCAACCCGCAGACCTGGATCAGCCTGGCGAACATGCGCCACCGCCACGAGAATCCGGAAGGGGCGCGCAAGGCCCTCGAGGAGGCGCTGGCCGTCGCGCCCGAGTCGGACCAGGCCGTGCGCTTCCATCTCGCCAACACCATCATCGACCTGGGCGAGATCGACGAGGCCGAGGCGATGGTTGCGGGGTTCGACGAGGAGCTCTACCGCAACATCCTGCAGGGACGCATCGCCCTGGAGCGCGGCGATCCCAGGGGTGCCCTCGCCTACTTCGAGCCGGCCATCGTGCAGTGGCCGAACTTCGAGCCGTCGCGCATGTACGCCGCCCGCGCGGCCAGCGAGCTGGGCGACGTCGACGAGGCCATGCGCCAGCTGCGCGAGGCCACGCGCATCGCACCCGAGACGAGCGACGGCGCGATCATCCTGGCGCGGCTCTACCTGGCCCGCGGCGAGTACCAGACCGCACGCGAGATGGCCGCGCGCCATGTCCACTACCGCGGCTTCACCGGTCCCGAGGGCCACCTCATCCAGGTGCGCGGCGCCGTGGCCACGGGCAAGCACCAGGCTGCGGTCAAGCTCCTCAACACCCTGGCCAACCAGCCCGGGATGTCCGGAGTCGCGCTCGCGGAGCTGGCCCGCATGCAGCTCGAGCTCAGGGGCGCCGAGGCAGCGATCGCCACCATCGAGAACACCGAGGACGTGGACCTCGCCCAGCCCGAGGGCGCCCCCGCCCTGCTGCAGCTCGTGGAGCTGCAGATCGCCCACGGGCAGGCCGACCGCGCCGTGGCTCGACTCGAAGGGATGGCGCGGGAGCAGCCGGACAACGCCCGTTTCCACGCCCTGCTCGGCCGCGCGCTGGCCGGCGCCGGACGCTCGGGCGCCGACGCGGCCTACACGCGGGCGCTCGAGCTCGACCCCGAGGACGCCCTCGCCCTGGCCGGCCTCGCCTTCCGGGCCCGCGTCGCCGGAGACCACGATGCGGCTCTCGCCCTGCTCGAGCGCGCCATCCAGTCGGAGCCCGAGCAGCGCTCCTACGCCTATGCCGCGGCCCAGGAGCTGATGCTGGCGGGCCGCATCGACGAGGCGGAGCGACGCCTGGCGGAGCTGACCCACACCAATCCCGAGATGGTGGGGCCGGCCAACGACCTGGCCTGGCTTCTCGCGGAGCGCGGCGAGCGCCTCGACTACTCGCTGGCGCTGGCGCAGCGCGCGGCGCGCCTCGCGAGGGGACCCGAGGTCCTCGACACCCTGGGCTGGGTGCACTTCAAGCGCGGCGAGATGGAAGAGGCCCGCCGCGCGTTCGAGGGGTCGCTCGAGCTGAACCCGGACTACGCGACCGCCCGCTACCACCTGGGTCTCACGCAGGCCAAGGAGGGCGATCGCCAGGCCGCGCTCGAGTCGCTGCGCGCAGCGGTCGCCGTCGGCGACCCGAGCGTGGGGCAGGCGGCCCAGACCGAGATCGCGCGCCTGGAGAAGACCGCCGAGTGAGGCCCGCACGCCAGCGCCGGGCAGCGAGCCTGGCGTTGGCGCTCGTCGTCCTGGCCGAACTCCCCAGAGCGAGCGGCGCGCGCTGGCACCGGGCAGCGAGCCTGGCGTTGGGGCTCGTCCTGCTGGCCGGCTGCGCAGCGGACGACGGGACCCGCGCACCGCGGCGCCTGCTGCTCGTCACCATCGATACCCTGCGCGCGGATCGGCTCGGCGCCTACGGCGACGCCAACGCCGCGACACCGCACCTCGATGCGCTGGCCGCGCAGGGCGCGCGCTTCGACGCCGCGATGGCGCCGACCCCGCTCACCCTCCCCTCGCACGCGACGCTCCTGACCGGCATGGACCCCCCGGAGCACGGGGTGCACCACAACGGGATCTTCAGGCTGGCCAAGGACGTACCCGTCCTCTCGGAACGCCTGCGCGAGGCCGACTTCGCAACGGCGGCCTTCGTCTCGGCGTGGATCCTGAACGCGCGCTTCGGGCTGGATCGCGGCTTCGACGTCTACGACGACCGCATGGCCGTGACCCAGCAGGCCACGCTCGCCGTGGCGGAACGCCGGGCCGACGCCACGGTGGACGCCGCGCTGGCCTGGCTGGACGAAGCCCCGGACCGCTTCTTCCTCTGGGTCCACCTCTACGATCCCCACGCGCTGCACCGCCCGCCGGAGCCCTTCGCGGCCCGCTTCCGCCACGATCCCTACGCCGGGGAGGTGGCCTTCGTGGATCAGGAGGTGGGACGGCTCCTCGACGGCGTGGCCGAGCGCTTCGGGGACGGCGCCCTGGTCGCGCTGACCGCCGACCACGGTGAGTCCCTCGGAGAGCACGGCGAGGCCACCCACTCCTACACGGTCTACGAAGCCACCCAGCGCGTTCCGCTGATCCTCGCGGGACCGGGCATCCCGGAGGGGCTGGTCGTTCCGGACGTGGTGCAGCTCTCCGATCTCGCGCCCACCCTGCTCGAGCTCCTCGACCTCCCTCCCCTCCCGGACGCCAGCGGACGCAGCCTGGCGCCTGCGCTGGCCGGCCAGCCCCTCGCGCCGCGCCCCGCCTACAGCCAGACCCTGGCGTCCTGGTACGACATGGGCTGGAGCCCCGTGTACACCCTGCGAACGCCCACCCACCGCTACGTGCGGCTGCCGCGACCCGAGCTCTACGAGCGTGCCGGCGACCCCGCCGAGCTCGAGGACGTCGCCTCCGCCCAGCCCGAGATGCTGGCCGAGCTGTCGGCGGCGCTCGACGCGCGCCTGGCGAACGCTGCGCCCGCCTCGCCCAACGCCGAGATCGACACCGCGGACCGCGCACGGCTGGCCGCGCTCGGCTACCTGCCGGAGGGGGACGTCGGCGCCACCCTCGCGCTGGGCATCAGCGAGGGACCGAGTCCGCGCGACGAGATCGCGCTGGTGGCGGTGATGCACGAGGCCAACAGCCTCTTGGAGAGCGATCCCGCCGCGGCGCTCGCGCTGGTCGAAGACCTCGGCGACGAACACTGGATGCTGTCGATGAAGGCGGTGGCCGCCCTCGCGGCGGGCCGCGCTGAGCTCGCCCGGCAAGCCGCCCTCGCCCTCGTCGCCCGGGATCCCGCCGACGCCACCGGCGTCACCACTCTCGGACGCACGTGGGAGATGGAGGGCGACCCCGCCAAGGCGCGCGGCGTCTACGAGGCCGGTCTCGCCGTGAACCCCGAGTCGGGGGCCATCCTGGTGGGGCTCGGTCGCATCGCCGAGGCGGAGAGACGCCGCGACGCCGCGCTCGAGCTCTACGAGCGCTCCACGTCGGTGCGCCTGCCCAGCGCCGAGGGCGTGTGGCGGCTGGCCGCGCTGCGGCTCGAAGCGGGCGAGATCGACGAGGCGCGCGGCCTGCTGGCCGGGCTCGACCCGAGCCTGCTCTCGCGGGAGGCCCCCGCCCTGCGCCTGGGCCAGGCGGAGCTGCACGCCGGCAGGATCGACATGGGCCTCCTGCGCGTGAAGGCCGGGCTGCGCGGCGAGCCGGACTCCGCAGCGCTGCTGCGCGCGCAGGGCGCACTCCTCGAGGCGCGCGGCGACGTCGCGGCGTCGCTCGGGCCGCGCACCCGCGCCCTCGAGCTGGAGCCCGACAGCCCGATCGCGCAGAACGACCTGGCCTGGGCGCTGGCCCTGCTGCGCCGGCGACCCCAGCGGGCTCTCGAGCTGGCCACCCGCGCCGCCGACGCCCTGCCCGACGTGCCCGCGGTCCTGGGCACCCTGGCCGCGGCGCAGCTCGCCGCCGGCCAGACCGCGGCGGCGCTCGCCAGCTCGGAGCGCGCCCTGGAAGGCGCGGACGATCGCGACCGCTCGCTCCTGCTGCTGCAGCGCGCCGAGGCCCTGGCGCGACTCGGGCGCACGGAGGAGGCCCGGCGCGCCTACGCGACCGCCCTGGGCGGTCGCAACGAGACCGAGCTCTCGGGCGGCGAGGCGGCCGTCGCCCGCCTCGCCTCGGCCGAGCTCGAGCGTGCCGGGCTCTGAGCGCGCAGGCGAGGCCGCGCCAGCGCGCCCGGCGGCGCTGAGCGCGCAGGCGAGGCCGCGTCCTGACGCCGCGCGCGGAGGTCAGGGAAGGCACGCCGGCGCGAGCATCCTGCGCAGGCCGCGCAGGTCTTCGGCGTCCAGCTCCGCGCTGCGCGCACGGGCCGCATCGGGCCGGCTGGCGCGGCAGAGGGCATAGGTCTCCAGGATGGCGGCGGCGATGCGATCGCCGCGGCCCGGACCGGATCCCGCGAGGAGATCCGCGGCGTCCCCCCAGCGCCGCTGCGCCAGCGCCTCGAGTCCCAGCTCGTAGCGGATCGCGGGCCCGTCGCGCCCGGCGGACCGCGCGCGCCGCGCCGCGGCCGCGCGCTCCACACCACCGCCCAGCTCCCAGAGGGGCGCGGTCACCAGTGGGGTCTCCTCGAGGAGCGCGTGGGCGCGCCGCAGGCGCCCGTCCTCCCCGAGCGGCGCGAGGAAGCGGCGGTGGGCCGCGTCGCGACTGGCGAACCACTCGCCCGCCGCGTTGCGGATCGCGGGGGGGAAGAGGCGCGCCACCCCTTCGCTCCGCGCGAAGCGTCGCGCCGAGGCGCGCACGTCGGGCCAGGGGACCCAGGTCGGCGCCAGCTTGCGCCCGCCCAGGATGGTGTGACCCAGCCTCCTCGGCCGATCGTCCACCAGGGGCGCCACGCCGCGCGTCCGCGCCGCGAGGTCCGGGGAGTCGAAGAGGAAGAGGGTGGCGAGCTGCTCGGGGGTCTCGAGCCCCGCCTCGCGCAGCTGTGGCCCCACCACCGGATCGCGCCACTGGGCGACGTAGTGCTCCAGCGCGACGGGTCCGCGCGCGTTGCGTGTCCCCACCAGCATCCAGTCGAGCGCCGAGCCCGACCACAGGCTGCAGTCGTCGAAGGCATTGCAGAACGCGCGCATGATCGCCTTGCCCTCGGTCTCCAGCACCGTGTGCACCGGGATCCAGTAGGTGACGATTCCTCCGTCGCGGAGCCGGCTCCTCAGCAGCTCGAAGTACTCCTGGCTGTACAGGTTGACCACTCCCGCCGCCTTGGGCGGGGGCGGCTCGGCGGTGATCACGTCCCAGCGCGCATCGCGCGTCTGCAGGAAGTGGCGTCCGTCCTCTACATGCACGCGGACGCGGGGGTCGCGCAGCGGCCGGCTCGCCGGATCCGGAAAGAAGACCTCGTCGAGCTGGAGGATGTCGCGCGAGATGTCGACCACGTCGATCTCCTCGAGCGACGCGGTGTCGGCCAGGGCGCGCGCCGTCGTACCGACCCCGTAGCTGATCAGCAGGGCGCGGCGCGGGTCGGGGTGCAGTGCGACCGGCCACCACACGAAGAGCTTCATGTAGCGGAGCGCGCCGAGCTGGGTGCTCGACATGCTGTAGCTGTTGGTGACCAGGCGCCGGTACAGGGGCTCGCCGAAGAGATCCGTCTGCAGCACCACGGAGGTCTCGGTCGGGCCCTCGCGCACGGCCACGGGTCGCGCTCCCTCGATACGCCGGAAGCGCTTCAGGGTGTCCGCCAGGTAGTGCTCGCGGAGGATGCCGCCGGGAAAGACGAAGAGCGCGGCGAGGCCGAGTGCGGCGGCGGTGCCCAGGGCGACGCGGCCGCGCCCGCTCTCCGGACGTGGACCCGCCCACGCGAGCAAGACCGCCACCAGCCCGTACGCGGCCGCGAGGACCTGGATGGAGCGCTCGACGCCGAGGAGAGGCAGGAGCGCAAAGCCGCCCACGACGGGTCCGAGCATGGCGCCGGCCGTATTGGCCAGGGTGAGGAGCCCCGCCGCCCGGGTCTCGCTGGTCCCTTCCCGGTGGATGGCCTCCCCCAGCAGGGTGAAGAGCACCCCGGAGAGGAACGCCACGGGCAGCATGAGCGGCCCGGCCAGCGCGAAGATCGCCGGCCAGCGGTAGACGACACCGGGGTGGGCGTCGAGCCAGGTCCCGTGCAGCGCGTAGGTCGCCACGCAGAGCACGGCGCTCCCGAAGGCCAGCGCCGCCACCCCGCGCGCCGCGGCGGCGCTGCGGGCGAGCCAGCGCGACCCCACGAGCCCACCCAGGGCGATCCCCGCCAGCACCACGGCCAGCATGATCGAGAAGGCCAGGCTGCTCCCGTGCACCTTGAGCAGGAGCAGGCGAAACCACACCACCTCGAGGGCGAGCAGCACGGCGCCGAGCACGAAGGCCGCCGCCAGGAAGGCGCGGGCCCGGCCGCTCAACGGCCGGCCGCACTCGCGGGCCGGGCCGGTCGCGGCGTCCAGTCTCTGCGCGGCGGCGAGCGCCAGCAGCGCTGCGGCGCCGTTCGCGGAGGCGGCGACCAGCGCGCTGCCGCGGATTCCGAGCCAGCCGATCAGGAAGGCCTCGCCGGCCAGCGCGCCGGCGACGGCGCCCAGCGTGTTCCAGCCGTAGAGGAGGCCCAGCGAGCGGCCGAAGCGCGGGTCGCGCCGGTAGAGCGCGGCCACCAGCAGGGGCAGGGTGGCTCCCATCGCCGTGGAGGGCACCAGCAGGAGCGCGAAGGCCAAGCCCAGGCGCAGCGGGTTCAGCAGCCAGGGCGTGTCCGCGAGACCGCCGAGCAGTGGAGAGAGGGCACTACCCACCCCAGGCAGCGCGTGCACCAGCGCGACGCCGCTGGCGGCGATGGCGATCTCGAGGAGGCCGTACAGACGCACGGGGCGCCGGATGCGATGCCCCAGCGCCCCGATCAGCCCGTTGCCGAGCGCGAGCCCGCCCATGAACCCGGCCAGCACCAGCGCCGAGGCCCACACCGAGCTCCCCAGGGCAAGCCCCGCCTGGTGGAACCAGAGCGTCTCGAAGAGGAGCGCCGCGGCTCCCGAGAGGAAGAAGACCCCGCACAGCAGCGCCCCCACGCCGCCGCTCCTAGCCTTCGTCTCCCTCCGGCCCCACGTCCGAGGCGGCCCGCGCCTGGTCGGGCTTCTCGAACTCCTTGTCCAGGTAGTAGATGAACATGGTCGCCATCGCGTCCGAGTCCGCGTCCGAGGGATTGTCGTAGGCGCTGACCAGCTCGTACTGGTGGTCCTTGTAGACCGGGAAGCCCTCGGTGCTCGAGTAGTAGTCGGCCCAGTCGAGACCGACCCGGTCGCGCGACGTCCGGTGCTCGCTCTTCCAGACGCTCTCGCCCGTGGTGAGATCGCGCAGCTCCAGGGAGACCGAGTAGGGATGCACGTGCACCCCGATGAAGTGCACCGTCGTGTCGTACGGGATCTTCATCATGTCGGTCACGAGCGTGCGCCACTCGTGGCGTCCGGGCTTCACGACCCAGTGACCGGTGAAGCGCCGCTTGTACTTGTCGACGTAGATCCCGCTCTTGGCGCCCTTGGGGTACTCGCCCGAGCTGCAGCTCGCACCCGCCAGGCGCTCGTCCGGCGTATCCACGTTGTAGACGATGTCCTGCACCTCGAGCGAAGCCATCACGAAGGCGTGGGTCAGGGCCAGGGGCTTCATGGGCTCCGTCAGGTCGCGGTCGCGCACGTAGCGCACCCGGGCGCGGTGATGGATCTTCCGGTCGATCGTCGGCTGCTCCAGGTTCAGCGCCTGGCTGTTGAAGCCGAGCTCCTCGTCCGAGAGGATGGGCAGCCCGAAGCCGGGGGGGAGCCGGACGTCGGTCTGCCCCTGGGTGAGGGTGAAGGCGCGGACGATCGGACGGTGGAAGCCGTCGGGGAGCTTGCCCCAGGAGAGATTGGTGTGGCACTCGAACTCGAGTGACTCCGGTGACTCGCCGTCGGCGCCCACGACCTCCATCTGGTAGCCCGTCAGCCAGAGGAGCTCGCGCTCCCCCTCCTGCAGCGAGATGCGCCGCTGGGTGAGCGGCCCCATCATCGACTTGTAGATCCGGTTCACGCGGAAGGTGTCCGAGAGGAGATCGCGCTCGATCTCCTTCGGATGCGGCGGGTTGGCGACACCGGCCTGCTCCGGCAGGGGCGCGGGATCCCGGCCGCAGGCAGCTGCACACGCGACCAGCACAGCGGCGGCGAGAAGGGCCTGGGGACGGCGCGTCATGGCTCCTCCAACGCCCGTTACGGGGCGACACGAGACATGTAGGCCAGCGGGCAGAGGCCCCGCAAGTACCCGCCACGAAAGGAGATTCAGCGGCTCGCAGCTTCGCCCCCAGGTGCCCGCGCCTGCACCGCTTCGCCCGGGGCTCAGAGCCGCTCGAGCTCCCCGCGCAGGAGCTCCCGGTAGGGGCCGTCCATGGCGATGCCTCGCTCCAGGGCCGCGCGCGCGGCCTCCTTCTCGCCGCGCACCCGGTGAGCCAGGCCGAGGGAGTAGAGCTCCGCCTGGGTCGGCTCGGCCACGGCGGAGATGCGCGCGATCCAGCGGGCCGCCATGTCGCGGATCACCGCCTCGAACTCGGGATGGTGCCGATAGGGAGCGTAGACGGGATCGGACAGGAGCTGCTCGAAGCGATCGTAGCCGCGCTCGAGCGCGACGCGCAGCTCCGCGGCCACCCCGTCCGCCCGCTGCTCGGTGGCGGCTTGCCGGGCCTTGAGCAGGTGCGCGTTGACCCCGTCCGGGTAGTTCCGCGCGCTGTCGGCCTGGAGGAGCGCCGGCGTGCCCCAGAGACCGGCGCGCGCGAACGCGTGCCCCGCGAAGGCCACGAGCAGGAGGGCTCCGCCAGCGAGGGCGACGCTGCGGACGGC
>JANQFA010000172.1 GCA_028278065.1 Myxococcota bacterium | reverse complement strand
CGAGGACTCGACCGGTGCCGCCTCGACCGGTATCGGCATCGATGTCCCGGGCATCCTCGCCGGCAACAACACGTCGCGCCTCGAGACGAACGCGGGCATTCCGGAGCTCGGCGACCTCATCCTCGAGCCGTAGTCCCCGGCATCGCCACGATGCATGCCCCCGTCCTGGCTCCCCTGGAGTCGGGACGGGGGTTTCTGGCGTTGAGATGACGGTCTTGCTCGCGACCCTATGGGTCGCTCTTCTCTTCTTTGCCGCGGTCTGGGACTGGTTCCATCGCGAGATTCCGGACGTGTGCCCGATCGGGATTCTCGGGGTGGCCGTGGCCAGCATCCTGGCCGGCAGCCTGGCCTGGCCGGCCTCCCTGCTCGGCCTGGCCGCCGGCTTCCTGGTGGGGCTCCTGCTCTTCGCCGTGGGGGCCTGGGGAGGCGGCGACGCCAAGCTGGCCAGCGCACTCGGCGCGGTTCTCGGTCTTCCGGCGTTCCTTCCGGCGCTGCTCTACGCGGCCATCGTCGGTGGCGTGATGGCGGCGTTGGCCGGGCTGCGGGGCAAGAGCGAGGTGGCGTACGGCCCGGCGTTCGCGGCGGGGGTGCTCCTCGCCTGGGTGCTCCCGTGAGGCGTCGCGAGTCCGGCGCGGTGATGGTGGAGTTCGCCCTGGTGACGACGGTCCTGCTGCTCCTGGTCGGGGCCCTGTTCGACTTCGGACGGGTGTTCTTCGTCGCGCAGCAGGGTCAGCGCGCCGTGGACTTCGCCGCTCGCGAGCTGGCGCTCCTGCCGCTTCCGCCGACCGGGATCTCCCTCCGCGACGCGCTCGAATGCCGTCGCGCCGAGGTCGGCGATCCGGCCTTTCCCCAGTGCGCCGCGCTCGCCGGCGTGCCGCTTCTTCCCCGCGAAGCGATCTTCGATCCCGACTGGCTCGCGGTCTCCTGCGCGACTCTCGCGGGGCTCGGCTTCGACTGCACCGACGAGGGGGATCTGGATGCCTTCGTGAGCCGCCTGCCCGTGGTGAACCAGATGCTCTGGCCCCTGATGATCTGGGATCGGACCGATGCCTGCCCCGGAACGGCCCCCTGCCTGCTCCGCTATCCGGGCGCGCTCTTCGCCGACGCCAGCCCCGCGAGCCCGACGGGCCTCCAGGTGCGGATCCCGGTGCTCGACGGCGACGCCATTCGCTGCGTTCCCGTGATCGAGCCCATCGAGGATGCGGTGGGTACCGGCCCGTTCCCCGTCGAGCGCGGCGGCATGGTCTCGCTGCGCTGGAACTTCCCCTTCCAGGCAGCGTCCCTGCTCGGCGGTCGGGCCGAGGACGGCGTCCTGCAGCCGATCGACGTGGTCGACCTGGACTGCGCCGGGATCCCCGGCAGCCTGACGGAGCAGGAGACCCTCGGGCCCCTGCCTGCGCTCGACGCGACCCCAGGCGCGGGACCGAACGCCGGACCCCTCGGGCTGGGTCGTCACCTGGCACGGGCACGCGAGCTGCGGCCTTTCCGCCGCGTGCTCTCCACCGAATCGCTCGCGCGGCGGGAGCTCTTCCTGTGAGCGGGGCCCGTGCGACACGACGGCCGCCGGGCCGCCGTCGGCGCCTCGGCGCGCGCCTGGCCGCCGTCGCGCCCTGGGCCGCACTGGCGCTGCTCGGCCTGCTGGGTCTCGCCTGGGTCGGCGGCTGGGGCCCGTTCGCCGAGGTGATCGACCCCTTCCGGCAGCCGGACGGGACCCTCGCCGTCCCGATCTCGCCGCGCACCATCCCGGCCTACAAGCGGGTCGGCCTCGAGGATCTGGTGGATCCGCGTACGGGCCGACCGGCCTACGTCTACCTCAAGCCGGACAGCGTGCGCGAGGAGATGAAGGTCGAGCTCAGCTCGATCGTCGGGCGCGTTCTCAGCAAGGAGAAGCCGGCGGGCTTCGCCTTCACGGAGCGCGACTTCGCGCCGACGGGAACGCCGCCGGGGCTCTCGGCCGGGATCCCGCCGGGCAAGCGCGCCATGCGCCTGGACATCGTGAAGGTCCCGGGGCTCGAAGAGCTGCGGCCCGGAGACCGCTTCGACCTGATCGCCACGATTCCGCTCGATCCGTCGAGCCTCGAGGGCGAGGCGATCGGAGGCATCCGCCGCGCCGATGCCTACTTCCTCGATCCCTCCCTCTCCAACTGGACCAAGCAGGCCACCGTCGAGGTCATCGTCCAGAACGGACTCCTGGTGGTGCCGGTCAAGACGCGCACCATGCCCATCCCGGTGTCGACGCTCACCCAGGGCCAGGTGACGCGGCAACGGCCGATCCAGGAGGTGGTCGTGGCGATCGACCCCCTCGAAGTCGCGCCCCTCACCCAGGCGATCGCCACCGATGCCGAGCTGCAGACCGTGATCCGCTCGGGTCATCCCGAGGATCCTGCCGACAGCGCGACGCCGGGCGCGCGCCCGCGCTCGCCGCTGCAGGACCTCCCGAACGAGGCTGGGGGCGGCTCCGGCTACCGGATGATCGAGGCGATCGACGGGAACGGACGTCGCTACATCGCGGTGCGCTCGGCACCCGACGCCGACGGAGATCCGAAGGAGCTGGACGCATCGGCGTCGCCCGAGGAACCCGCGCCGTGAGGGGCGATCGATCGCGCGTCCGCGAGGGCGGCTACGTCACGGTGGCCGTGGCTCTGCTCCTCTTCCCCGCACTGATGATGGCGTCGCTGGTGCTGGACCTCGGATTCGCGGGCTTCCTGCAGAAGCGCATGCAATCGGCGAGCGATCTCGCCGCGCGAGAGGGGCCGCGCGGCTGGCGCGGCTCTCCGAGCCAGGGGGCCTGGTGTGCCGACGTCGCGGATCCGGCCTGCGATCCGGCGGCCCGGGCGGCTGCCTGGGATGCAGGTCGCCGGGCACGCGCCAGCGCCAGCGTGGCGACGCTTCACGAGCCCGGCGAGGCCGGCGCGCCGCGGGTCGGGCCGCCTCGGGTGCCCACCCTGGAGCTGGGCGGTGGTCTCTCGTTGTCCGACCCGACGGTGCTGGCGCTGATCGACGGGGAGGAGGCGGTCTATGCGGAGGCGGCGCCTCTCGCCGTGAACTCCGGCGACGCACCCGAGGGAGATCTGGTCGGGGGGCGGTTCGTGGGCCGCGGCACGCCCGCGGTGGTGTCCTGCCACGACGCGAACGTGCTCGAGCCGTTCGGTGAGAACTGTCGCTACGAGCGGACCGACTTCGTGCCCAGCTCCGCAGCCCTCGGCGCCAACCGCTCCTTCCTGGCGCGCCTGCGCATGACCGGGGAGGAGTCCGTCGGCGGTGTCTCGCAGGCCGCCGTCGCAGTGCCGGTGCTGTTCGGCCGCCTGGTGGGCACCCCGGGCGATCCTTCGGCGCCCCCGCTGCGAACCCGGGGGCTCCGCGTGCGGGCAGTGGCCATCGGCGACGCCCGCCCGGCGCTGGCCGCCGCGCCCCCCGTGGCGGGGACCGCGGGGGTCGCCAACTTCTCGGTGGATGTGGCGCTGTGGAGGACCTTGCCGGTCGACAGCCCGCTGCCCGTCGTCGATGAGCCCAGCACGGGGATCCTGACCGTGGGGGGCGTGGTGGGGGGAGGGCGTGTGGTCGCGAGCCCGCTTCCCGTCCGACTCGCGCTCGGGTCTCCGGCGGCGCCGATTCCGGGAATCGTCGACCCGCCGGCGGAAGGCGAGTCCGCGACGCGCTGGATCCCGCTCCATCGCCTGGCGGTCGACGGAGTCGAGCGGATCGTGGGATTCGGTGTCGCGACCCTCGAGCCGGGGACGCCTCCGCTCCTGACCAAGCTCACGGCCCGGGTCGGTGCGTCAGGAGTGGCCGCTGCGCCGGACCTGCGCGAGACGCTCGCCGGTCTCGCGTCGGCGGTGATCAATGACCTCTTCGCCGAGTACCGCGAGGCGCGAGCCTGCGACGCTACGGATACGGGTCTCGGCCTCGTCTGCGCCGGTGTCCTGGTTCGGTAGGGCGGCGGCGTGACGACTCCCCCCAGCATCCTCGTGGTCGGACGCGACTCGTCGCTCAAGGGCGAGTTCGAGGCGGCTCTCTCGGGTGTCACCCGGGAGCGGGTCGTGGTGCATCACACCGACGACCTGGCGGGCGCCGTGGAGGCCTCGCGCGTCCGGGATCCGGATCTCGTGTGCGCCGACCTCGGCTCCGACGTGCGCGCTCTGATCGCCCTGGCGGACGAGATCGGCGCGGTGTCCCCGTCGGCGCTGGTCGTGGGCGTCTACCACCGGGACGCCCTCGGCTCCGGCGGCGAGGCCGAGAGCGCATTCCTGCTGGAAGCGTTGCGAGGGCGGGTGCGCGACTTCCTGCGCCGGCCCGTCGCCAGCACGGACCTGCGCAAGCTCCTCGACCGGATCGAGTTCGAGCGCGCACCCCACAGCATCGGCGCTCGCGCCCTGGTCATCTCCTTCGTGAGCAACAAGGGTGGCGTGGGCAAGTCGACGCTGGCCACCAACACCGCGTGCATGCTCGCTCGGCAGTTTCCCGACGAGGTGCTCCTGATCGATGCCGCGCTCCAGCTCGGGGTGTGCGCTTCGCTCCTCGACATGGCGCCGCCGGCGACCCTCGTCGACGCCGTACGGGAGCGGGATCGCCTCGACGACACACTCCTGCGCGAGATGTCCCCCCGCCACGACTGCGGACTGCGCCTCCTGGCGGCACCTCCCAACGCGGTGGAGGCCCAGGACGTGGACGAGGACGGCATCGCGCGCGTGGTGACCCTCGCGCGCCGCGCCTTCCGATTCGTCGTGATCGACACCTTTCCCCTGCTGGACAACATCCTGCTCGGGATCCTCGACCTGTCCGATCGGCTCTACGTCGTGCTCCAGGGCACCGTTCCGGACGTGGTGGGGACCGCGCGCTTCATCGAGGTCCTGGACCGTCTGGGCGTGGCCCCCTCGCGAAGGCAGGTCGTCCTCAATCGGAACTACCCGGGCCATGCCGGGCGCCTCTCGCGCGGCGACATCGAGGAGCGGCTCGGGGTTCCGGTCGAGCACGAGCTGCCGTACCGGCGGGGACTGCTGGTCGCGCAGAACGCCGGCCGACCGTACGTCCTGCAGCCGATGTCGCGCTTCGGCTACGGGCCGGCGCAACGGCGGCTGGTCGAGGAGATCGTCGCGCCGCTCGTCGGAGAGGACGTGTGGCTCGGGGAGGGCGGCTGAGATGTCCGACGCTCCTGCCGACGGCCCGCTCCGCGACCGCCTGCGCCGCAAGGATGCCCGCCTGGATGCCCTGCGGCCCGGGGATGACGGGGGGGTGATGGCCCGCGAACGGCTGAGCCTTCCGAGCGGGGACTCCCTCTCCATCAAGCTGATGCTCCAGGAGCGCCTGCTCGACGAGATCGACCGGCAGAACATCGGCGGGGCGACCGAGGAGGCGGTGGTCGAGCTGGCGCGGGAGTTCATCGAGGAGGTCCTGGTCTCCGAGGACCTTCCGCTGAACGAACGCGAGAGGCGGAGGCTCGCAGACGAGGTGGTCGACGAGACGGTCGGCCTCGGACCGCTGGCGCCGCTGGTCTCGGACCCGGCCGTCAGCGACATCCTGGTGAACGCGCCGGATCAGGTGTTCATCGAGCGCTTCGGCCGACTGGAAGAGGCGCCCGTCCGCTTCCGCGACGACAGCCACATCCTGCGTGTGATCGAGCGCATCGCCGCCCGCGTGGGGCGGCGCATCGATCCGGCGCACCCGATGGTCGACATGCGGCTCCCGGACGGGAGCCGCGTGAACGCCACGGTGCCGCCGGCCACGCCCGACGGCCCCACGCTCTCCATCCGGCGCTTCGGGCGCCGTCGGCTGCGGCGGGAGGACCTGGTCCGCTTCGGAAGCCTGTCGGAGACGATGGTCGAGGTCCTGGATGCGGTGGTGCGGGGGCGCCGCAACCTGCTCATCTCCGGCGGCACCGGCGCGGGCAAGTCGACCTTGCTCGGGGCGCTGGCCGAGGCGATTCCGGCGGACGAGCGGATCGTCACGATCGAGGACACGCTGGAGCTCATGCTCGACCAGCGCCACTGGGTGCGCATGGAGACGCGCCCGCCGAACGTGGAGGGACGAGGCGAGGTCACGGCGAGAAATCTGGTGATCAACAGCCTGCGCATGAGGCCGGATCGCATCATCGTCGGCGAGGTTCGCGGGGCGGAGGCCATGGACATGCTGCAGGCGATGAACACCGGACACGACGGGAGCCTCTGCACCCTGCATGCGAACTCCCCGCGCGACGCGCTCGCCCGGCTCGAGACGCTGGTGCTGATGGCGGGGCTCGACCTGCCGTCCCGCGCGATCCGGGAGCAGATGGTCTCCGCGCTCGACCTCATCGTCTTCGTCCGACGCTTCGAGGACGGTGTGCGCCGGATCGAGAGCATCGCCGAGGTGGTGGGCATGGAGGGCTCGACGGCGCTCCTCGAGGAGCTCTTCCGCTTCGAGCGCCACGGCGTGGTCGACGGGCGCGTGCGCGGGGCCTTCACCGCCACCGGGATCGTTCCCCGCTTCTGGCCCGAGCTCGAGCAGCGCGGCATCGAGGTGCCGGCGGCCATCTTCCGCCGGGAGGAGCCCCGTCGTGCCTGAGCTCCTGCTGCTGGCGGTCGGCCTCGCCGCGTGGGGAGTCTTTGCGCTCCACACCTTGCGGCAGACCCGCGCGCGCGAGCGGCTCGGCTCGCCGGTCGGCGCGGACGGGAGCGCGCGCAGCCAGGCGCGCCTGCTCGTGCCTTCCCATCGGCTCCTGGCCATGTTGCTGGGTGGCGCGATCGGACTCGCGCTGGCCGTCTGGTGGAGCGACCGGACTGCGTACGCGATCGGCCTCTCCACGGTAGGAGCGGTGCTGGCGCTGGTGGCGGAGGATCTGCGCGTCGAGCGGAAGCTCCTGCGGGTGGAGGCGGACCTGGCGGACGCCATCGACCTCCTGGTGGGTGCGCTGCGAGCCGGCGCGGGTCTGGGGATGGCCCTGGACAGCGCGGTTCCCAACGTGCCCCAGCCCCTCCGAGGGCTCCTGGACGAGATGGGCAGGCACCTGCGGCTCGGAGACGAGCCCACGCGGGTGTTCGGCGAGCCCGCGCGGCGGGTCCCGCTGCCGAGCTTCCGGCTGTTCGCGCTCTCCCTCGGCACCCAGTGGGAGGCCGGGGGCAACCTGGCGCCGGCCCTGGCGCTCGTGGCGCGCTCGGTTCGCGATCGCGTCGCACTGACCCGCCGGGTCGGCACCCAGTCCACCTCTGCGCTCGCCTCGGTGCTGGGGATCGCCGCGATCACCTACGGCATCGGGGTGCTGATGTGGCTCTGGGAGCCCCGGCAGGTCGAGGTGTTCCTGGCCACGGGAGTAGGGAGCGTCCTGGTCTCGGTGGCACTGGTGCTCCAGGCACTCGGTCTGATGTGGATCCGAGGCCTGGTTCGGATCGACGTATGAGGGCGTCACCGTGACGTGGGTGTGGGGAATTCTGGTGGCGCCGCTGGCGGCGGGCACGGTGTTCGGGGCGGTCGCCTGGGGGCGCCGAGCCTGGGCGCGCGAGCGGCTCTACGAGGGCGGCGGCAACGGGGGCAGCGCCCGACCGCAGCGCGGTCTGCGCCGCTGGCTCTCGCGGGCGGGGGTCCGCAGCCCGGTTGCACCTCTCTTCTTCGTGGTGGCGATGTGCGCCTCCGTTCTCGTCGCCGTTCTGCTCACCGTGGGCGGTCTGCTGCCGGGCTGGGGCCGCGACCTCGAGTCGGGTGCGAGCCTGATACCCGGCCCGGCGGGGGCGCTGTTCGGCTCGATCCTCGTGGCGGGGCCCTGGATCATGGCGTTCGCGGTGGCCGCGGCGCCCTGGCTGTGGGTCCGCGCGCGGCGCCGGCGTCGGGTCACCGGGGTGGAGGCGGACCTCCCGATCACCCTGGAGCTGCTGGCGACGCTCAGCGAGGCCGGGGTGGGCTTCGACTCCGCGGTGGAGCGGGTGCTGCGCTCGAGCGACGCCAGCAGGCCCCTGGCCGAGGAGCTGCAGATCTTCCAGCGCGATCTGCTCGCCGGCGCCCGCCGCACCGAGGCCCTGGCGCGGCTGTCCCACCGCGTGGACGTCGGCGCACTCACCGGTGTCACCTCTGCACTGATCCAGGCCGATCAGATCGGCTCGGGGATCTCCGAGGTGCTGCGCACGCAGTCGGAGGATCTGAGACAGTTCCGCCGCGAGCGTGCCCTGGCCAAGGCGGAGGCCCTCGAGGTCAAGCTCGTCTTTCCGCTGGTGCTCTGCTTCCTGCCCGGGCTCTTCGTCGCGGTGGTCGGGCCGTCCTTCTACCAGTTCGTCCAGCTGATCGACGGGATCATTCGGGGGAGTTCGGGATGAGGTTCGTGGTGCTGACTCTGCTCGTGGTGGCGCTGGGCGGCTGCGCCACGCCGCGTCCGTGGCCGGATGCCCGGGACTCGCGTGTCCAGCTCGATGCCATCCTGGCCGAGTGGCGGGAGATGCGCGAGGCGGGCCTGTCCTGTCAGGACTCGGAGAGGCACGACAACGTGGTGGTCGACTGCGGCCGCCTGCGCGATGGGCTCGAACGCGTCTCGCTCGAGTTCCCCCGCGATCCGGAGCTCCAGTTCGCGAGTGCGGTGCTCGCCTACGAGACGGGCGAACGCGAGCAGGCCCAGTTCTACCTGGACATGACCCTCTCACGCGATCCCGGGCACGTGGAGGCCGCCGTGCTGCGCAGCCGCATCGCCCTCGAGGAAGGCAACGCGCCCTTCGCCGAGCGCCTGCTCGACCGCACGATCGAGGTGCGACCCGAGGCGCCGGGTCTGCGGGAGGCGCGAGCCGCCGTGGGCTACGCCCTGCGCGACTGGGAGGAGGCGCGGCGCTCACTGGACGTCGCGGCCCGGCTGGGAGCGCCCGAGTGGCGGGTCGAGTACCACCGGGGTCTGATCGCGGAGGGTGAGGGCGACCTGTCGGCGGCCAAGACCCACTACGGGCACGCCGCGGCAGCTCGACCCGATTGGACGCCCCCTCGAGCCCGGATCCGGGGCATCGAGGCGGAGCGGCCCTGAAAGCGACCCGTCAGGCCTGCTGGAGGGGTCCGTGGTCGTCGCAGTGGCCGCCGTGGGCGTAGTGCAGGTGGCCGTCCACCAGGTAGTCCACGTGGTCGCCGTGAGGGACGGCCTCGTGCCCGCACCCTGCACCGTGCTCGTGGCCGGCCTCGTGCGAGCCGCACGCGTGGTCCGGCGTGCAGTCCGCCGGATTGGCCCCGCCCACGGCAAGCTGGTGCTCGTCCACGTGGTCCGAGTGGGGATGGTGGAGGTGACCGTCGTGGAGATAGTCGGTGTGCCCGTCGTGACGCACCGCCTGGTGGCCGCAGCCGTCTCCGTGCCGGTGTTCGTGACCCTCGTGCCGATTGCAGGACATGAGCCCCTCCTTCTCAATATCCTCCCGCAACCTAGCCGATCGAGCGCGCTCCGTCTGCCGTCGGCGCGCCCTGGGGGGCTGCGCGCTTTCGGGTCCGTTGTCCGTCCGCCACAGGACGCCTAAGGTGAATTCTGTGGGATCCAGACCGCGCACCCTGGGCCTCTTCTGTCTGGCCGTCGCGCTGTCGGTCGCTCCTGCCCACGCCCACGATCCGGACGCGACGACGACCGGCGGCTCCACCCACCAGTTCACCATCACCGAGAGCAAGCCGGTCACGGCCTCCTCCACGCTGACGGTCCCCGCCGAGGACTTCGAGCTGCGGCCGCTCGAGAGCGGGGGGCAGATGCTCGAGGCGGTTCCCAACGCACTCACCGCGCAGCACACCGGCGGAGGCAAGGCCGAGCAGTACTTCATCCGTGGGTTCGATGCCGACCACGGCACCGACCTCGCGGTCTACTTCGACGGCGTGCCGATCAACCTGCGCAGCCACGCCCACGGCCAGGGGTTCCTGGATCTCCACTTCGTCACGCGGGAGACGGTCGAGCGTCTCGATGCGTACAAGGGCCCCTACTTCGCCCGATTCGGCGACTTCGCCACGGCGGCGGCCATCGAGTACGTGCCCTACGACGCGGTGGAGGAGTCGCTCATCCGGCTCGAGGGCGGCTACTGGAACACCTTTCGGGCGGTCGGTGTGGCCTCGCCGCGCTTCGGGCCCTTCGCGGGGGAGGATCCGCAGGCGGACGCTCTCGTCTCCGTGGAGGCCTACCACACGGACGGTCCCTTCCGGGACGACGAGGATCTGTGGCGATACTCGATCTTCGCGCGGGGCGGCTTGGACCTGCGCGAAGACCTTCGCCTCTCGGGTCACGCACTCGGCTACCTCGCCGACTGGAACGCCTCGGGCCTCATCCCCGAGCGCCTCGTCTCCGCCGGGCTCCTCTCCCGCTTCGGGTCCCTGGATCCCACCGAGGGTGGGGACACGCTGCGCCTGCAGGGCAAGCTCCAGCTGGACTGGGAGATCTCGGAGCGGGCTCATCTGATGGCCAACGCGTACGCGGCGGCCTACGAGCTGGAGCTGTTCTCCAACTTCACGTACGCACTCCAAGATCCCGTCGGCGGGGACGGCATCGTCCAGAAGGATGACCGCCTCTATGCGGGCGGCCGGGTCGAGTACGAGCAGATCCTCGGCCTGGAGATGCCCGCACGCCTCCGCGCGGGGGCGGAGTGGCGCTACGACGACGCACGGGTGCGACTGGGCACCCAGACCCGGCGGCGGACGACCGGGCTCAGCAACGACGACGACGTGGAGCAGCTCTCGATCGGTCCATACCTGGAGGCCGAGGTGTTGCCGCTTCCCTGGGTCCGTTTCGTGGGGGGGCTCCGCTTCGAGTACTTCGACTACGACGTCCAGAGCCGACTGCCGGGCGAGTCGGATGGGGGTGGGGACGACCATCTCTGGCTCCCCAAGGCGAACCTGGTGTTGGCTCCCTTCTCGGAGGTGGGGCCGCTCTCGCATGAGGCCCACTGGCTGCGGCATCTCGAGGTCTTCCTGAACTTCGGCATGGGCTTCCACTCGAACGACGCGCGCACCTCGCTGGACGACCCGCGCATCCTGGCCCGGGCCACCGGCGCGGAGATCGGACTGCGCACCCGGTTCTTCGAGCGACTCGAGGTGGCGATCGACGGCTTCTGGCTCGACCTGGACGACGAGCTGGTCTTCGTGGGCGACGAGGGGACGACCGAGTCGGGCGGGCGGAGCCGGCGCCTGGGCGTGGAGCTCGTCGCGCGGGCCGACGTCACCGACTGGCTCTACCTGCGAGGCGACGTGGCGTACACCTCGGCGCGCTTCACCTCGGGGGACGAGCCGGTGCCGCAGGCCCCTCGCTTCGTCGCCAAGGGCGCCCTCGGCGTGCGCCAGGGAGGCTTCGCCGCCGAGCTGGGCGTCCGTCACCTGGGAGACCGCTACGCGAGCGAGGCCTTCAACGAGCCCAAGCTCTCGGGCTATACGGTGCTCGACTTCGGGATGCGCTATCGGTACGGCCGCTTCGAGGTAGGCGTGACGCTCGAGAATCTCACGGACACGGACTGGCGGAGCTCGGAGTTCTTCTACGAATCCTGTGCGCCGGGGGAGGTGGGGCGGGTCTCCGCCTGCCCCGCGTCGGGCGGTGGCCCGGGGATCGACGACTTCCACTTCACCCCGGGCAACCCGCGGAACGTGCGCGGCTGGGTCAGTGTCTACTTCTAGCGTGGGCTGGAAGGCCGTCGTGGCGGCCTTCCTCTGGGTGTTCGCAAGCGCCTGTGCGTCACCGCCCGATCCGGTCGAGCCTGCGCAGCGTCCGTCCGCCGCGATTCAGGAGGATGCCGGCCCGCGCACCTTCTCGGAGGACGAGGTGGATCGGCCGGCGCGTCCCCTGGCGCCCATCGAGCCGATCTACCCGCCCGAGCTTCGTGCGCTGGGGATCGAAGGGGAGGTGGAGGCGCGCGTGGTCGTTCTGGCCGACGGGTCCGTCGGCCGGTCGAGGCTGATCTTCAGCAGCCACGAGGCCTTCACCGTGGCTGTCCGGGACTCCCTCCGGGACGCTCGCTTCCATCCCGCGGAGAGAGCGGGTCGCCATGTGGCGTCGTGGGTCACGCTGGAGCTGCGCTTCCGCCTGCAGTAGCGACGCTCGCGGCGGGCTCGGAGGAGGTCGCCCCTTCGCTAGCGTGCGGGAATGGCACGTTGCGGCGCGAGCGGGGAGTGGGTGTTGATCGCACCCGGGTGTTTCGACGACCTCCTCGTCGCGGCCAGCACGCCGGGGGCCGCGTGACCGAGATCCCGATACTCGACGTCGCCGCGATGTTCGGACCCGAGTCCGGCCGGCGTGCCGATACCGACGCGGCCATCCGCGGGGCAGCCGGCGAGTGCGGCTTCCTGGTGCTGGCCGGTCTCCCGGATTCCGTTCCCGTGGGCGTGGAGGCGCGCCGTGATCTGCTGCGGCTCTTCGAGCTTTCGGACGAGGCGAAGCGTCGCTTGTGGCGCCGGGCATCCGCCCCGGAGAACCCGAACGTCTATCGCGGCTACTTCCCGCTCTCCGCGGGCGTGATCAAGGAAGGCATCGACATGGGACCCACCGGTCCCGTCCCCGGAGAGCCGGGCGACGCACTCACCGAGCCGACGCCGCTGCCCGAGGAGGAGGCGCTACCGGGCTGGCGCGAGCGGGTACGCGACACGTTCGCCGCACTCGAGCTCGTCGGGGCGACCCTGATGCGCGCGTTGGCGCGCGGCCTCGGTCTCCCCGAGACCACCTTCGACGCCGCATTCGACGGCGGCATCTCGACCTTCCGCCTGATCCGCTACCCGGCGTGGCCTGCGCTCGCCGAGTACTACGGAGTGCCCCTGCGCCCGCTGGGTCCCGGGCGCTACGACATCGGCGGGGAGCACGTCGATTCGGGCTTCGTGACCCTCCTGCAGCAGGATGGAGTCGAGGGCCTGCAGGCTCGCGCCGCGACGGGCGAGTGGATCGACGTGCCGCACGTGGAGAGGACCCTGGTGGTCAACTTCGGGAAGCTGCTCGAACGCTGGACGGGCGGACGCATCCTCGCCACCCCGCACCGGGTGCTCGGCAACGACGTCCCGCGCTGCTCGATTCCCTTCTTCTACGAGCCACGCGTGGATGCGCGGATCGAGCCTCTCGATCTCGAGGGAGCCGAGCCCTTCGAGCCCTTTGCGTACGGCGACCACCTCTGGGAGGCGATGTCGGAGTTCCCCGAGTTCCAGAACGCCGTCCGCTTCGAGCCGCGCGCGGAATCGAGCTGAAGCCCGGTCCTATTCCCGCCTGGAGGGGCCGGATCGAGGTGAGCCGATGACGATGGGAATCTCGCGATCCTGCAGCTGGGCGCGGAGACCCCCTGCGGCATGGGTTGTGTTTCGAGGAATGGACCCGGCTCGCTGGAAGCCGTGGTCTCCGTTCCGTTTCTAGCCCGCGTAGGTGAGTGCATGCGGGGCGGGGCTTCCGAGCGGCCTCGTTCGGAGTCGGCGCTCGTAGTAGGCCCTCCAGACACGGGGC
>JANQFA010000228.1 GCA_028278065.1 Myxococcota bacterium | reverse complement strand
CTCGGCGGCGCCAGCAGGGCGAGGAGCGCAGGCGCGAAGCTGAGCGAAGCCACGACCGTGACGCCCACCCCGAGAAGCGCGTAGATGCCGAACTGGCTGATCGCCGGAATGGGGCTGATGGCCAGCGCCAGGAAGCCGGCCGCCGTGGTGACGCCGGTGGTGAGCACGGGCATGGCCACCTCGTGCAGCGCCTGGCGCACGACCTCACGGTGGCCCACCTCGTGCAGCGCCTGGCGCACCACCTCCCGGTGGCCCACCTCGTGCAGCGCCTGGCGCACGACCTCACGGTGGCCCGGCGACGGCGACGGCGCCGCGTCGGCCTCGCGCAGCACGTGGTAGTAGTCGTGCACCACGTGCATCGTGTAGGCGAACCCGAGGGTGAGGATCAGCGGAGGCACGATCGTGGTGATCACGTTCAGTGCGCCGCCGAGCGCGACGATGATCGCGAGGCTGTAGACCAGGGCGACCGCGATCGTGGCCATCGGAATCCACACCCCGCGCGCCGAGCGGAAGGAGAGGTAGAGCGCGAGGACCAGGAAGAAGAGGATGAGTGGCAGCGCGGTGGCCAGCGCGCGCTGCAGGCTGGCGCTCATGTTGGCCTTGAAGTGGGGAAAGCCGCTCACCCAGACCCGCTCGCCGCCGATCTCGCGGGCGAGCGCCGTCACCGCGGGATCGATGCCGGCGCGCACGAACTCCACGTCCGGCATCTCCTCGAGGTAGACCAGCAGCGCCGTGGTACGGCGGTCCTCCGAGGCGAGGACCCCGCGGAAGAGCGGGTTGGCCAGCACCTCGGCCGCCAGGGCTTCGCGGGCCTCCGCGCTCCGGGGCAGCGACTCCATGAAGGAGCCGATCGACACGTCGCCGTCCTGCGCGCGGATCGACGGCGCCGTGGCCAGGGAGGTGACTCGGGCGACGCCCTCGATCTCCTGCAGCGCCTGCGTCAGGCGGTCGATGGTGCGCAGGCTCTCCGCGGCGAACACGTCGTCGAAGCCCACCGCGACGACCAGCGGATCGTCGCCACCCAGCATGCGGCGCGACAGGTCGAAGACCTCGCGAGCCTCGCCGCCCTCCGGGAAGAGGACCTCCGAGGAGGGATCGATCTGGAGCCGCGGGCGACCCGCCTCGAAGTCGTAGAGGATCTGGCCGCACACGACGACGCCGGCGAGCACCAGCGCGACCACCCAGCGGGCGCGATCGACCACGACGTCGAGGATCCGCGTCACGAGATCGGCCAGCCCGAGTACCCGCTCAGGCCGGTCCATGCACCGAGGAGAAGTGCGACGGATCCCACGAGAGGGGCCCAGTCACCGCCGAGGTCCATGCGTCCATCCTACACGGATCGGCGTCCGTGGGGACTTTCCCCTGGGCCGACGCCTCGGCGATCCGTTCAGGCCGGTGCCGGCGTGGCGATCAGCGCCTTCAGCTCGTCCTCCAGGAACCCGGTGAGGTCGTGGAGATCGGGCATGGCCTCCCAGTCGGCACTCAGGCCCCAGCACAGACCGCCGTCGTAGCTGAAGAGCGCGATGCCGAAGGCGTTGTCGTCGAAGAGGGGCACCAGCGGGTAGATCTCCTCCAGCTCGGCGCCCAGCAGCCAGGCGGTGGCCTGGGGACCGGGGACGTTGGTCACCACCAGGTTGTAGGCGGTCTGGGCGGCACGCCGCGCGACGGCGGTGAAGAGCTCGGGGCTCACGCGATCGGCCAGCTCCTCGAAGAGCTCGACCCCGCGCGCCTGGCGCGAGCGCTTCAGCTCGCGGGTGGCCTCCACCACCCGTGCGAGGCGCTCGCCCGCGCCCTCCGACGCGAGCGGGAGCGGCGCCACGAGGCTGACCACCCGGTTGCCCTCGACGCCGCGCTCGCCCTCCCGGCGCACGCTGACGGGAACCATGGCGCGGAAGTCGAGGTCCTGGACGCGCTCCCCGCGCGCGGTGAGGAAGCGGCTCACCGCCCCGGCCACGCAGGCCAGCACCACGTCGTTGACGGTGCCACCGAGGCGCTGCTTCACGGACTTCACCGCGTCCAGATCGAAGCGGATCCAGTCGAAGCGGCGATACGGTCCGATCGGGAGGTTGAAGGGCGTGCCGGAGACCGGCTCCAGGTTCGCCGTCAGCGCCTCCCAGACCGCCCCGGTGCCGTCGAGGAGGCGCTCCAGCGATTCGCGCGGCGCCCCCAGAGCGCGGAGCCCGGCTCCCGCCAGGTCGAGCGGCAGTGCCACGCGCCGAGTCACCTCGTCGACGAGCATGCGCGCGTGGGGCGGAGCGGGGCGCGGAATGTAGCGCCGGGGCGGCTCGATCGAGTCGTCGGGGTCCAGGCGCATGATCCGCGCCAGCAGGTCGAAGCCCGAGATCCCGTCGACCATGCAGTGGTGCGCCTTGGCGATGAGGGCGAAGCGACCGTCCTCCAGGCCTTCGACGAACCAGAACTCCCAGAGCGGCTTCGAACGGTCGAGCCGCTGGGAGAAGATGCGGCCCGCCAGCCGCTTCAGCTGACGCATCGTGCCCGGGCGCGGGAGCGACGTGTGGCGCACGTGGTAGCGGAGGTTGAAGTGGGTGTCGTCGATCCACACGGGCTGATCGACCAGGGGCACGAGCGCCAGCTTCTGGCGGAAGCGCGGGCTCTCGACGAGGCTGGCCTCGACCCCGCGCCGGACTCGCGCGATGTCGATCCCGCCCTCGTCGGTGGCCAGAGGCCCCGGCTTGAAGAGCGCCACGGCACCCACGTGCATGTGCACGGCGGCGTTCTGCTCCTCGAAGCGAAGGAAGCTCACGTCGAGGGCGGTGAGCCGATCGTAGTGCGTGTAGGACATCAACAGTCTCCGCGGCCGGCCATTGTACCTCCGCCGCGCTGGGGATGGGCAGCGAAACCCGGCACAATGGCGGGCGTGCAGGACGCGCCCCCCAGGAAGGCCCGCGAGCGGCTCCCCGTCGCCGTCCTGGTCTCGTACTCGGCCGCGCAGTTCGGGCTCAGCGCCATGAACACGCTGGTCAACACCCAGATCCCCTTCTTCTACGTCGATACCCTGCGACTGCCCGCCACGTCGTTCGGCCTCGTCATGCTCATCGCCAAGCTGTGGGACGCGGTGACCGACCCGTTGATGGGCCACCTCTCCGACAACACGCGACTCCCGGCCGGACGCCGCCGCCCCTGGTTCCTGATCGGTGCGCCCTTCCTCGCTCTTTTCACCTTTCTGCTCTTCAGCCCGCCGGACCGGCAGGGCGAGGCCCTCTTCGGCTGGTTCCTGGTCATGTTCCTGTGCGCCTTCACGGCGCGCACGGTGCTCGAGACACCCTACCAGGCCATGGCGCCGGACCTGACGCCCGACTACGACGAGCGCACGCGCGTCGCGACCTACCGCGTGACCATCGGCAACGTGGGTGACTTCTCGGGCGCCCTGATCCCGATGCTGATGCTCGCGTTCCTGGCACCGCGCATCACCTTCGCCTGGAGCGGCGCCTTCGTCGGAAGCGTGATCCTGATCGGAGCGATCGCCGCCTTCACGGGCCTGCGCGAGCGCTACGACGCCACCCAGCTCCCCAAGAAGCCGCTGCGCGAGAACCTGATGCGCATCCTGCAGCTCCCGCGCCGCAACAAGCCGGCGCGTTTCCTGATCCTGGCCTACGCGTGCGCCGTCTTCTCGACGACGACGCCGGTGGCGATCTTCCGCTTCCTCAACCGCTACGTGTTCACCGCGACCGGACTCGAGGGCACGGCGCTGGGGCCGATCGTCGAGCGGATCGGCACCGCAGCCTTCCTGGACATCGGCGTCATCCTCGGTTACTTCGGCGGCGTCTTCCTCTCGGCGCCCCTCTGGTCGCGCGCGCTGCGCACGCGAGACAAGAAGCACGGCTACATCTTCGCGTTTCTCTACCTGGGCACCATGACCTGCGGAGTGCTCCTGATCCCACGCGAGCTGGGGATCCTCTTCCCGCTGCTGAACGTCCTGGTGGGCGCCGGCGCCCTGGGGCTGTGGATGCTGCCCGGCGCCCTGGGCCCCGACTGCCTGGAGTGGGAGGATCTCCACCACGGCGAGCGCCACGAGGGCGGCTTCTACGGAATCTGGATGTTCGTCCAGAAGACCGGCGGCGGGATCGCGCTCTTCGCGATGGGGATGCTCCTCGACGTGATCGGCTTCGTGCCGGACGCCGAGCAGGGCGAGGACACCCTGCTCGGGCTGCGGCTCCTCTACGGCGGACTCCCCCTCGTGGTCACCCTGATCGGGGCGGCGATCTTCACGCGCTACCCCATCACGCGCGACGTGTACGCGGAGGTACGCAGGCGGCTGGAGGAGCGCGACGGATGAAGCCGGCCGGCCTGGACTACGGTGGGGA
>JANQFA010000138.1 GCA_028278065.1 Myxococcota bacterium | reverse complement strand
CAGCGAACCGCGCAGGGCGCGCGCCATCCCAGCGCGGTTCTCGCCAAGTTCCAGCTCTTCACGCCGCAGTTCCGCGAGTGGGAGAATGTCCTGTATCTGGACGGCGACATGATGTACTGGGCCTCGCTCGAGGCCCTGGGTCGGGTTCGCGGACTCCACGCGATCAGCGACCGGACCGACCTGGCCTGGCAGTTCCGCAATCCCGGCCCGGGGAGCGAGGCCCGTGAGGACGACCTGCGTCGCAGCTTCGACCTGGGAGCCGAGGCATTCAACACCGGCATGCTCGCCTACAGCAGCGATCTGATCCGCGACGACGACCTGGACGCGATCGAGGCGCTCTACGAGCGCTTCGCCGGGATGCACACGAACGGCGACCAGGGCGTCCTGAACCTGCACTTCGCAGGTCGCTGGAGCCGCATACCCGACTTCTACGCGGCCCTGCGCCACGTTCCGGCCCGCCACTTCCGCGTTCCCAAGAACGAGTTCCGGACGATCGGGCGGCACTTCGTGGGCAACCCGCGCGTCTGGGACGCGGCCAACCCCTGGCATGCGGAGTGGAAGACCAGCCTGGCGCGCTTCGAGGATCTGGACGCGACCCGGCCGCAGCCGCCGGCCCGCGTCTGGAGCACCTGGCAGGTGCGCCGCTACTGGGCCTACCTGCACCTGCGTCGTGCGCTCTTCCCGGTGGTCGATGGGCTGGCTCCCGCGTGGCAGCGCCTGCGCCGGTCCCGGCCCGGCAGACTGGCGCGGCGCGCGATGCAGAAGCTGCGCGCTCGCTAGGGTGGGGTCGTTCAGGGGCGACCGCGCGACTGGCCGCGGGCGATGGCGCTGGCCACCAGGTGAGCCAGGCGCAGGGGCTCCGGCAGAGTGGACTTGTTGCGGCTCGCGCGGACCAGCTGCCCCGCCGCGGTCGAGGAGAGGCCGGCGGCCGTGACGTGGAGCTCGCCCTCCACGGGCTCGGGGGCGGGGGTTCGCTGGACCAGGGCGCGACGCTCGGAGAGCCCGGCCGCGTCGAGTGCAGCGAGCAGCGCGTCATCGGTGGGCCTGCGGCGGTTCACGGCCAGGACGGGAAGCTGCAGACGCTGGTGGAGCCCGACGAGGTCGACCACCGCCAGGCCGGCGATGGTGATTCCGCCCAGCACGATCCCCTGCAGTGCGGGTCGGAAGCGCAGCCCCTCCACCCAGGCGGCCAGGAAGTCGGTGACCCCGTCTCCGTCGATGGGAAATGCGGTCACGGCGACCGCCTCCACCAGGTCACAGCCCTCCATGAGGACGCCGACGATCGGCGTGTCGGTGCTCTTCTTCTTCTCGAAGGGGCCGTCGTCGATTCCCAGCAGGTGCGGACGCTTGGGCAGGCCCATCGGGCCATTCTGGATCGCGGCGGGTCCCTCGTCTAGGCTCAACGGGCCCCGGAGGTCCTCCCATGAGCCAGAGTGTCGACGCGAGCAACCGGTTCCATCTGCGCGGGAACTTCGCGCCCGTCGCCGAGGAGATCACCGCGACGGACCTCGAGGTCGAGGGCAGCATCCCGCCCGAGCTGCGCGGTGCCTACTACCGGAACGGCCCCAATCCCGCTACCGGCACGTCGGCCCACTGGTTCGTCGGGGACGGCATGGTACACGGCATCCGCCTCGAGGAGGGGCGCGCCGCCTGGTACCGCAACCGCTGGGTCCGCACCCGCTACATCAGCGAAGGCGAGGGCAACGTCGGACTCGTCGACGAGCAGGGCCGCGTCGACTTCACTGCGGCCAGGGCCAATACCCACATCGTCTGTCACGCCGGGCGGCTGCTGGCACTGGTGGAGAGCTCCTTTCCGACGGAGCTGTCCCGCGACCTGGACACGGTGGGGTCCTTCGACTTCGACGGACGCCTGAAGACCTCGATGACCGCGCATCCGAAGTTCTGCCCCACGACGGGCGAGATGCACTTCTTCGGCTGCACCTTCGCGCCTCCGTTCCTCACCTACCACGTCGCCGATGCGGACGGGAAGCTCGTGCACAGCGAGGAGATCCCGGTGCGGGGGCCCACCATGATCCACGACTTTGCCCTCACCGCGTCGCGCGCGGTCTTCATGGACCTTCCGGTGGTCTTCTCCCCGGAGAGTCTCGGCGAGGGCATGCCCTACGCCTGGAGCGACGACTACGGCGCGCGCGTCGGCGTCATGCCGCGGGGTGGCCCCGCCGCGGACCTGCGTTGGTTCGAGGTCGAGCCCTGCTACGTCTTCCATCCGGTGAACGCCTACGACGCCGGCGACGAGGTGGTGATGGAGGTGGCGCGCTATCCGGAGCTGTGGCGCGCCAGCTCCCACGACTTCGGGACGGCCACGCTCCACCGCTGGCGCTTCGATCTCGCCAGCGGCCGGGTCAGCGAGGAGCCCCTGGACGACCGCGGGATCGAGTTCCCCCGGGTCGATCCGCGCTGCGAGACCCTGCAACACCGCTACGCATGGACCGTGGGCTTCCGGTCCGTCTCGGGAGATCCTTCCTTGAGCTCGCTCGTCCGCTACGACCTGCAGACCGGCACCGCCGTCGAGCACGACGGCGGTCCGGGGCGGGCCGCGGGCGAGCCGGTCTTCGTACCCGCGTCGCCGGACGCTGCGGAGGACGAGGGTTGGGTGCTGGCCCTGGTCTACGACCAGGGAGCCGACCGCAGCGAGCTCGTCATCCTCGACGCGGCCCGGTTCGATGCGTCCCCCGTCGCGACCGTCAAGCTCCCGAGGCGCGTTCCCTTCGGCTTTCACGGAAGCTGGGTGTCCGACCCCTCCTGACGCAGGCAGACGCTCCGCCGGAGCGTCCGCGGCAGTCGACCCTCACTCAGCGGGTCTTCTCCCGCATGGTGACGAGCTCCTCGGCCGAGGTCGGGTGGATCCCGACGGTGGCGTCGAACTGGGCCTTGGTGGCGCCGCTCTTCACGGCGACGGCGAAGCCCTGCACGATCTCGCCGGCCTCGGGCCCGGCGACGTGCACGCCCACGACCCGGTCGCTCGTGGTCTCGACCACCAGCTTCATGAGGGTGCGTTCGTGGCTTCCGGAGAGGGTGTGCTTGAGCGGGCGAAACTCGGACAGATAGACGTCTACCCCCGGGAAGCGCTCGCGGGCCTCGCTCTCGGTGAGGCCGACGGTCCCGAGGGGGGGCTGGCTGAACACGCAGGAGGCCACGTTCTCGTGATCCACCGGAGTCGGCTCGCCACCGAACGCGGTGCGCACGAAGGCCATCGCCTCCTGGATCGCGACCGGGGTCAGCTGCAGACGGTCGGTGACGTCGCCGATCGCCCAGATGTGGGGGACGTTGGTGCGCGAGTACTCGTCGACGACGACCGCGCCGTTCGCGTCCAGGGCGACCCCGGCGGCTTCGAGTCCCAGCCCGCGGGTGAGCGGCTTCCGCCCGGTCGCGTAGAGCACCAGGTCGGCGTCGAGCGTGCCGCCGTCGTCCAGGTGGACGCGCACGCCGTCCCCCCTCTTCTCCAACGAGGTGGGATTGACGTCGAAGCGCAGGTCCACGCCGCGCGCGCGCATCTGGGTGGCGATGTGACGCCGGCAGTCTTCGTCGAAGCCGCGCAGGAAGAGAGGGCCGCGGTAGAGCTGGGTGGTCTCGACGCCCGTCCCGTGGAAGATCCCGGCGAACTCCACCGCGATGTAGCCTCCGCCGACCACCACCGCGCGCCGGGGCCAGCGTTCCAGGTGGAAGGCCTCGTTCGACGTGATCGCGTGCTCGATTCCGGGGATCTCGGGGAGGTGGGGCCAGCCACCCGTAGCCACCAGGACGTGTTCGGCGGTGTAGCGTCGGCCCTCGTCGCCGACCTCGAGCGTGTGCGCGTCGACGAGGCGGGCGCGTCCATCCACCACCGTGACGCCGGCCTTGTCGAGGAGGTTCCCGTAGATCTGGTTGAGGCGCGCGATCTCGGCGTTCTTGTTGGCCAGCAGGGTGGGCCAGTCGAAGTGCTCCGCCGCAGCCGTCCAGCCGAAGCCGGCCGCCTCCGCGATCTCCTCGGGCACGTGGGAGGCGTGCACGAAGAGCTTCTTCGGGATGCAGCCGACGTTCACGCAGGTGCCGCCCAGGTCCCGTTCCTCGGCAACGGCCACGCGCGCCCCGGCAGCGCCGGCCATGCGCGCGGCGCGCACGCCGCCCGAGCCGGCGCCGAGGACGAAGAGGTCGAAGTCCCGCGCCTCGCTCATCCGGAGATCATCCCAGCAGGCGCTTGATCAGCCGGGTGCGGATGGCGCCGTAGGGCGGATACATCATCTTCGGGTCGAAGCGCGTTCCCTTGGTCACCACGGCCTTGCGGTGGCTGAAGGTCTCGAAGGTGGCCCTGCCGTGGTAGGCGCCCATGCCGCTGGGCCCGACTCCGCCGAACGGGAGGTTGGGGTGCGCCACCTGCCAGATGGTGCCGTTGACGCAGGCACCTCCCGAGCTGGTGCGCGCCAGCACGTCCTCCTCCAGCTCCGGGTCGCCGGTGAAGAGGTAGAGAGCGAGCGGCTTGTCGCGCTCTCTCACGAAGGCGATCGCCTCCTCGACGTTCGCCACGCCGATCACGGGGAGGATGGGTCCGAAGATCTCCTCCTGCATCGCCGGCGACTCCGGGCCGACGTTGCGGATGACGGTGGGGGCGATGTAGCGATCGCTCTCGTCGAGCTCGCCGCCAAAGGCGAGCTCGGCGTCCTTCAGGAAGCCGGCGAGGCGGCGGTGGTGACGGGTGTTGACGATGCGGGCGTAGTCGGGGCTGGAACGCGGGTCGTCGCCGTAGAACGAGCGCACGGCCTTCGCCAGTCCCTCGACGAGCTCCTCCTCGCGGTCCCGGTGGACCAGCACGTAGTCCGGGGCGATGCAGGTCTGACCCGCGTTGAGGAACTTCCCCCAGGCGATGCGTCGCGCCGCGATCTCCATGTCGGCGTCCTGCGCGACGATGCAGGGGCTCTTGCCGCCCAGCTCCAGGGTGACCGGGGTCAGGTGGCGGGCCGCCGCCTCCATGACGACCTGGGCCACGCGTCCGTTCCCGGTGTAGAAGATGTGGTCGAAGCGCTCTTCGAGCAGAGCCCGCGTCTCCTCGACTCCGCCCTCGACCAGGGCGATGGCCTCCCCGTCCAGGTAGCGCGGCACGGCGCGCGCCAGCTCCGCGGAGACGCGCGGCGTCAGCTCCGAGGGCTTCAGGACCGCGGCGTTGCCCGCCGCGACGGCCCCGATCAGGGGCGAGAGCAGGAGCTGTACCGGGTAGTTCCAGGGCGAGATGATCAGCGCGACGCCCAGGGGCTCGCGTACGAGGCGGGCCCGGGCGGGCTTCATGTTGACGGGCGTACTGGCCTTCTCCGGGCGCATCCAGCGCTTGAGCTGCCGGGCGGCGGTGCGGGACTCGCCGATGATGACGCCCAGGTCCGCCACGAAGCCCTCGAAGGGAGGCTTCCCCAGGTCGGCGGACAGGGCCGCCTCCAAGGCGTCCACGTTCTCCCGGATCAGGGCCGCGATGGCCGCGAGCTGCTCGCGGCGCCAGGCCTCGGGACGGGTGCGGTCCGCGTCGAAGGCGGCGCGCACGCGCGCGACCGTGGCGGGAATCGAGGCTACGTCGGTGTGGGGATCGGGAAGCGGTTCGGCGGCGACGCTCAAGGGGGGACCTCCAGGTGGTCGCGCGAGTCTACCGCAGGGCTCCACCTGCTAGCTTCGCGCCATGGGTATTGGACGCCGCGTGCGCCTCGGCGTTGCGGGTCTGGCGACGCTCCTGGTCGCGGGGCTCGCCTCGCTCGGCCCGGGGTCCGCGCCCGCTGCGCCCTATACGGCTCCCGAGGCGCGCGTGCGCACGCTCGCCCCTGGGCGTCTGCTGGTGGCGAGCCGCCAGGTCACGGGCCCGTTCTTTGGGCAGTCGGTGGTGCTGCTCCTCGACTACTCGGCGGAGGGCGCCCTGGGGCTGGTCCTGAACCGTCCCACACGGGTTCCCCTGTCCACGGTGCTCCCCGACGAGACGGGGCTCGCACAGCGCGAGGACCGTACCTGGGTGGGGGGGCCGGTGGGGCGCGACACCCTGCGGCTCCTCTTCCGCGGAGATGCGGAGGGAGAAGACGTGGAGCGGGTCGTGGGCGAGATCCGCAGCACGGTCAGCCTCGAGGTGCTGCGCCGCCTGATCGCGGCGGGTACTCCCGCCTCGGACCTGCGTGCCTACGTGGGCTACGCCGGCTGGGGACCGCGACAGCTCGACTCGGAGGTGATGCGGGGCGACTGGTACGTGGACCGCGGCTCCGCCGAGTGGGTCTTCGAGCGCGACCCGGCCTCCATGTGGCGCGAGCTCCTGGACCGCCACGAGGGCACCCGCACCCGGGCACCGGCGCCTCAGCGGACCGCGACGATGTAGGCGATCCAGGCGGGGTCGTCGGGGGCGTGCTTGCGCCGGGTGAAGACCCCGTTGCCCTCGTCGGTGTCGGCTTCGACGCCTTCCCAGTACACCCCCACGTCCGAGTAGCCGGCCTCGCCGAGGAGCTCCTGGATCTCCGGGAGCGACCACAGCCGCCAGTGGTAGGTGAAGGCCCGCTTCATGCGCTTGCGGCGCCGGAACTCGAAGTGGATGTAGTTCACCACGTCGTGGGTGATCGGGTCGAAGACGTCCTGGTCCCAGACGTAGTCGAACCCCTCGTGCTCGCGGACCTCGCGCTGGCGGCGCTGGGCGTCGGCTCCCCCGTATGCGTCGAGGACGAAGAGGCCTTCTTCGGCGAGGGTGGTGCGCGCCTTCTCGAAGTAGCCGCGCAGCTCGTCGCGCGTCTTGAACAGGAAGTAGGAGAAGTTGAACGCAGCGTTGATGTCGGCAGGAGGGGTCTGGGCGCTGAGCACGTTTCCCTTCACCAGATGGACGCGGGACTGCGCCTCCTCGCTCAGCTTGGACAGGTTGTGCTTCTCGCCCCAGGCCAGCGGCTCCGGGTCGAGGTCGATGCCCCAGGCCCGGTTCTCCTGGTGCTTCGCGGCCCACGTGCACGACAGGTAGGCGGTGCCGCAGAAGTCCTCGCGGAGGATCCGTGCCGGCCGGCCGAACTGCTTCTTGAAGAGGCGCTGCAGGAACTTCACGTCCGCCTCCGGCTCCTGCACGCTCCGCTGATAGAGGTCGTACTTGTCCGGGGCGGGCCGGGTGCGCTTCTTCTTCTGCTTCTTTCGCTTCGCCATGGAGCCCGTTCGGTAGCGCGCCCAGCGCCGTTCGACCACCAGTCTGGGCAGCGGGGCCGCGGGAGGGTCGATCGGATACCCTCGGCGGCGCCTGCGGGCGAGGGGGCGAGGGTCCGGGTGTCACGCTTCTGGTTCGGAATCGTGCCGTGGCTGGGGATCGCCGGCCTGCTCCTCCTCTTCCAGACCGACCATCCCATCGACAGCGACGAGGGGATGGTGCTGAGCGGGGCCTGGAGCCTCGTGAACGGGCGCGTTCCCTACCAGGACTTCTTCTACTACGCGACGCCGGGAAGTCTCTACGTGGTGGCGTGGGCCTGGCAGGCCTTCGGGGACGCCTACGCGGTCGCCAACGCGCTCGCCTGCGCGAGCCTTCTGGTCGCCGCGATCGGGGTGCAGCGCCTCGCCGCGCGGGTCTCCGGCGCGCGCCTGGCCTCCGTGGCTCCGCTCCTCTGGGTGCTGCCTTCGGGCCTCTGGCCCCTCGTCAACCACGGCACCTTTGCGCTCGCGCCGGCCGTCTGGTGTGCGGTCTTCCTGTGCCGGGCGATCCAACGCGACGACCGCCGCGACGCGGCCCTGGCCGGACTGATGGCCGGGATGACCGTCCTCTTCCTGCAGCACCGCGGGCTGGCGCTGCTGGGCGGAGTCGGGCTGCTCCTGCTGGCGGGAGACCTGCGCGGGGGGCGCCGTCCCTGGCGCGGCGACGCCGTCGCCTTCGCCCTGGCGGGGCTCGCCCCGATCGTGCTGCTCCTCGTCGCGCTTCCCTGGGAGCCGCTCGTGCGCGACCTGGTGGTCTTTCCGGTCCGCAACTACCTGTCGTTCCACGCCCTGGATACGACGCGCATCCCCGTCTGGCCGCTCGTCGGGAGCGTGGTCGCGGTGGTGGCGTTGGCGGTCGCGCTGGCGCGGGGGGCCGACCGCGCGGTGTGGAGCCTGCTGACGGTGCAGGGAATCCTGCTGGTGCTGGCGCTGCCGCGGGCCGATCTCTACCACCTCTCGACGGTGCTCTTCCCGTTCTACGCGCTGCTCCCGCGCGCCGTGGGCCAGCTCGCGCCGGGCGCGTCCGCGTCCGGGGCGCGCCTGCCGTGGCCGGGTCGCGCGGCGGCGGCGGCGTGCCTGGGGTTTCCGCTCGTCTTCACCGGGTCGGCGTACGTGGCCAACCTGGCCGCGCTCCTCGGCACCATCCAGGCCGGAGATTCGCGTGCCCTGGCCTACCTGCGCCGGGAGTGCGGCCCCGCGCCGCTCCTCTACGCCGGGCCGTTCATCCCGGGCCTCTACTACGAGAGCCGCCGGCTCAGCCCCAGCCGCTACGACTTCCTGTTCACCGACTTCTTCAGCGAGGAGCAGTTCGAGGAGGTGGCCTCGGCGCTGCGCCGCGTGCGCCCCACGTGCGCGGTCCTCGCCTATCCCCTGGTGGCGAAGTACGGCTACCGGCTCGACAACCCGGTGGATCGGCTGCTGGCGCAGCGCTACCGGAGGGTGCTCAGCGAGGGGCCGCTCGAGGTGCGTCGTCTGCGCGGCCGCTGACCCGCCCGCATGGGCTCAGTCGGCGCTGCGGGCGGCGATGCGCTCCCGCATGGCCACGCGGAACTTCTCGGGAAGGGTGCCGGTGACCGTGAAGACGGCGGGCTCGTCGCCCGGATTGCGCCACGCGTGCGCGATGTCCGCCTTGAAGTGGAGCGTGTCTCCGGCCTGAAGGAGGTGCTCCGTCTCGCCCACGCGGAAGGCGACGGCGCCGCGCTCGCAGATCACCAGCTCTTCTCCGTCGTAGCGGATGCTCCCGGGGCCGCTCGCGAGGCCCGGGTGCAGCGTGACCCGCCAGGTCTCGAGGGCGGGATCCGAGAGGTCGCCGGTGAGCCGCTCCACCACCAGCTTCCCGGCCACCCCGACCGGGTGGCGCTCGGCGGCGCGCAGCACCACCACCTCCACCGCGTCGTCGGGGCCGTCGCGCACCAGGTCGGCCACCGGGCGGCCGAGGCCGCGGGCCACCTTCACCACCACGGCGACGCTGGGCACCATCTGGCCGGTCTCGATCTTCTGGATGGTGCTGGTGGCTACCCCGCTCTTCGCGGCGAGCTCCTGCAGGGTGAGCCCGGCTTCGTCCCGCCAGCGTCGCACCCGCTCGGAGATGCGGCGGACCTCGATGTCGAGCTCCGCCTCGCTCACGTGAGGATCCGGTAGACCACGGTGCCTCGCGCCACGAGCCGCCCGTCCTCGGCGCCGGCCACCTGCACCTCGTTGAAGAAGATCTCGTGGTCGCGTTGCACGCAGCGGGCGTAGGCCACCAGCTCGCCGGCCGGCGGCGGGGCGACGATCTGGGCCTGCAAGCTGGGAGTCGACGCCTTGTAGCGCCCGTGTCCGACCTCGGCCCAGCCGGCCATGGCGCCCGTGGTGTCGAGCAACGCCAGCACGGCACCCTCGTGGTTGCCGCCGGTCAGGTCCCGGTTGCTCTCCTGATCGGCCATGTACAGGCGGGCGCTGCCGCCGGTCATGTGCTCCGCGCGGATCCCGCGGTTCCCGATGAAGGGGATGGCGCCGAGGTGCGGACCCATGGTGCCCGGATCCGAGTCGCCGTGGTCGGGGGGGACGGGACTGCGCTCGGCCGGGTCGGCTCCGAAGCGGGCGCGCACCGTGCTGGTGGCATGGGCGATGGCGCGGCCGTCCTCGGTGGCCACGTCCACCTCCACCATGCAGAGCTCCTTGCCGCGTCGGAGCAGCCGGGCATCGGCGACGACGGCCTCGGCGCGGGCGGCCGAGAGGTAGTTGACCTGGAGGGCGCAGGTGTGCCACTCGCCCGAGGATTCGCCCAGGGCGGCGCGCGCCACGGACTGGGCGCCCATCGCGCAGAGCGATGCCGCCACTCCGCCGTGCAGGACCTGGCCCGGGTTGGAGTTGGCATCCGAGTAGGGCAGGGCGATGCGGGCCTTCTCCTCGCTCGCCTCCACCAGCCTGGCGCCGAGGGCGGCGCCGTAGGGGGAGTCCTCGATCCAGCGGCGAACGTGTTCCATGGGCTCAGTCCTTTCCGGGCAGCAGGCAGGAGTGGATGGAGCGCTCGCTGCGCTCGCCGGCGAGGGTCAGGATGGCTTCCTCGGCCTCGTGCAGGGGGAAGTCGTGGGTGTGCATCTTCTCGACGGGGACGCGTCCCGACTCGATCAGGCGGATCGCGCTCTCGTAGCCCGACGAGGTGACGCCGATGGCGCCCTGCAGGCGGACCTCCTTCAGCACGATCTTGTCGGTCACGAAGTCGTCGATCGGCTTGAAGCCCTTCACGCCGGCCAGCACGATCGTCCCGCCCATGCACACGTAGTCGAGCGCCTCCGCCACCGGCCGGGTGGCGTAGGCGGTCACGTCCACCACCACGTCGGCTCCGCGTCCGTCGGTGATCTCGCGGATGCGCTGCTTCGCGCTCTCGTTCTCCACGTCGATGGTGTGGTCGGCACCGAACTCGCGCGCCAGGGCCAGCTTCGGCGCGTCCGCCGCCAGGCCCGTGACGATCACGGTGCCGGCGCCCGCCTGGCGGCAGGCGATCACGCTGGCCAGGCCGCGCTGGCCAGGGCCCAGGATCACGACCGTGTCGCCCGGGCCGGTTGCGGGCACCTCGACCGCCCAGCGAAAGCCGGCGCCGAGGGGATTGAACAGCGCGGCGATCGGTGCGGGGAGCGCCGCATCCACCTTGTGCACGATCGACGCCTCGTCGAGGAACATGTGCTGCGCGTAGGCGCCCCACAGGCCCGGTGCCTGGTCGAGGCCGATGTAGGAGTAGATGCGCCGCGCGCGGCACAGGTGGTAGCGACCCGCGAGGCAGGCCGGGCAGAAGCGGCAGGAGAGCATGGTCTCGACCGCCACGCGGTCGCCCACGTCGACACCCCAGCGGCGCGCGGCACCGTCGCCGATGCGCTCGATCACACCCAGGGGCTCGTGGCCCGGGACGGCCGGGATCGGCGTGCGCAGGTCGCCGTTGTACTGCTCCACGTCGCTCCCGCAGATGCCGCAGGCCTCGACCCGCAGGAGCGCGTTGTCGTGGCCGATCTCGGGGATGGGCAGGTCGCGCGGCTCGAGCCGGCGCGGCGCGGTCTGGACCATGGCGAAGGTGGTGGGTGCAGGGGACATGGATTATCCAATCGACTCTGAAATTATCCTATCGTATACTGGACGCCTCTGGAGGTGTCGAGCTTGAATTCTCCCTTCTCTTCCGAGGCGTTGGCCGGCTACGCGAGGGACGGCTTCGCGTTGGCGCGAGGCCTCTTCTCGGCGGAGGAGCTGAAGGCCTGGAACGAGCGCTTCCTCGCCATCGTGGAGGGGCGGGTGGCTGCGCCCGGCTCGATGCTCGTGATGCGGGACGTGATGGTGGCCAAGGGGGCCGTCGCGGCCGCCCCCGGCGCCGCCCAGATCGCCAAGGTGCAGGACTTCCACGAGGATGACGTCCTCTACGGCGGCTACGCGCTCAACCAGCGGCTCCTCGACCACGTGGAGGCCTTCACGGGTCCCGACATCAAGTCGATCCACACCATGCTGATCAACAAGCCGCCCGACGTGGACGGCCGCCACCCGCTCCACCAGGACCTGCTCTACTTCCCGTTCCGCCCCGCCGACGCCATCGTGGCCACCTGGACCGCCCTCGAGCCCTGCAGCCGGGAGAACGGCTGCCTGGTCGTCGTGCCGGGAACCCATCGGGGTGAGCTGCTGCCGCACGAGAACCCGGACTGGGAGTACCTGAACCTCGCCTACTTCGGGGCGCAGGGCGTGGGGGAGGAGACCGAGCGCGTCCACCTCGAGATGGAGCCGGGCGATACGGTCTTCTTCCATCCGCTCCTCGTCCACGGTTCGGGCCGCAACCGCACGTCGGGCTATCGTCGCGCCATCTCGGCCCACTACGCGAGCGCAGCCTGCCGCTTCCTCCCGAACGCGCGTCCGATCGCGGGGAGCCGGCCCTACGTGCTGGCGCGCGGCCGCGAGCACGAGGGATGCATCTGATGAGGTTCGCCGTGTTCAGCCTGATGCAGTGGCCGGAGGACCGCGGTCAGGAGGACGTCTACCGCAACGAGATCGAGCAGCTCACCGTCGCGGAGGACATGGGCTACGACGCCGTCTGGCTCGCCGAGCACCACTTCTCCCGCTACGGGATCGGCCCCTCGATCCACCTCACCGCGGCCCACCTGGCGGCCCGCACGAGTCGCGTGCGCATCGGCACGGCCGTCACCATCGTGCCCTTCCTGCACCCCATCCGGATCGCGGAGGAGATCGCGATGCTGGACCACCTCTCGGGCGGCCGCATCGACTGGGGCGCCGGGCGCGGCTACCAGAAGCACGAGTTCGACGCCTTCGAGGTCGACATCACCCGGAGCCACCTGCAGTTCCGCGAGCAGCTCGAGGTGATCGAGCGCTCCTGGAGCGGGGAGCGCTTCTCCCACGAAGGCGAGTTCTACCGCTTCGACGACGTGCAGGTCCTCCCTACACCGGTGCAGGATCCGGTGCCGGTCTACATCGCGGCGCTCTCTCCTTCGACGATCGACTGGGCCGCGGAGAACGGCTACCCGGTGCTCGCGGACCAGTTCTCTCCGGTCTCGCGTCTCGTCAGCAACCGCGAGCGATACCGCCCGCGGGCCGAAGCGAACGGCGTGGACCTGGAGCGGACGGGCATCCCGACCCTGCGCCAGGTCTTCGTCGGCGAGAGCATGGCGGCGGCGCGCGAGCTCGCCGGCGAAGCGCTGCTCTGGTACTACCGCGCGCTGGCCCGGGTGGGCTCGCCCGGCGGACCCGCTGGAGAGCTCCCCGAGAACTACGCGTTCTACTCGATCTGGGGGGACGACGCCCTCGATCCGGACGCCGACCGGGAGGGCTTCCTGCAGTTCCTCTTCGACGAGTGCACGATCATCGGCGACGACGCCTTCTGCCGGGACAAGCTGCAGGAGCACCGCGAGCGCTACGGCCTCGACTACATCATCGCGTGGCAGAACTTCGGAAATCTGCCGCACGAGGCGAGCCTCGCTTCCCAGCGACGCTTCATCGAGAAGGTGGCGCCCGCGCTGGCGTGACTGCGCTCGTCGAACCCTGGACCCGGGAGACCCCTCATGAAGCCGCTTCCCCGCCTGAGCTACGACGGCGCCATCGACGCCGACGGCCACGTGCTCGAGCCCCCCGACCTGTGGGAGCACTACCTGGAGCCGAAGTACCGGGACCGGGCCGTCCGCCTGAGGAAGGACGAGCAGGGCCTCGAGTACGTCGAGATCGAAGGCCGACCCTCGCGGGTGCTGAAGGGAGGCTTCCCGGCGGGCCTGGGGCTGATGGACCGGCGCGGCGGGATCGTGTACGAGCGCGAGGAGAAGACCGGGCTCCTCTACCAGGACATGGCGCCGCTGGGCGCCATGGATCCCGCCGAGCGGATCCGGCGACTCGACATGGAGAACATCGCCGCCGCGGTGCTCTACCCGACCCTCTCGATCCTGTGGATCGCCGAGGCCGAGGACGAGGATCTCCTCCAGGCCCACCTGCGCGCCTACAACCGCTGGATCGTCGACTTCTGCGCCGACTCGGGTGGACGGCTGATCCCGGTGGCGCAGGTCTCGCTCGGCGATCCCGAGGCCGCGGAGGCGGAGCTGCGGCGCGCCGTGGCCGCCGGCTGCAAGAGCGCCTTCGCCCCCACGTTCAACCTGGCACGGCGTCCCTTCGCCGCCACCGAGCACCACCGGGTCTTCGCCGCCGCCGCGGAGCTGGGCGTGCCCTTCGGGATCCATCCCGGCTTCGAGCCCAAGTGGTGCGCCCCAGGACGCTACGGCGACTACTCGAGCATGAAGTACGGCTTCTTCCTCAACGTGACGGCGGGCGACGCGGTGCGCCACGCCTTCACCTCGTTCTTCCAGTACGGGGTCTTCGAGAAGCTCCCCACCCTGCAGCTGGCGGTCCTTGAGTGCGGCGCCGGCTGGATCGGCTACTGGCTCGACCGCATGGACTCGGTCTACGCCTCGCCCCAGGGCGGACCCGTGCGCGAGCTGCTGCCCGAGCTGCCGAGCAGCTACTTCCACCGCCAGTGCTTCATCTCCGCCGACCCCGACGAGGCCAGCCTGGCTCCCGTGATCGAGGCCATCGGACCCGAGAAGTTCTTCTGGGCCTCCGACTTTCCGCACCCGGACCACCCGCCGGAGTACGTCCCGTGCCTCGAGAAGCTGGTGGACGGGCTCCCCGAGCCGGCCCGCCCGCTCGTGCTCGGCGACAACGTGCGCAAGGTGTACCGGCTGTGAGCTCGCCGCGGGTCGCGACCCTGCCGCGCGACGAGGCCCTGGCGCGCGCGCGCGAGGCGGCGGTGATCGAGCAGATGGCGGAGCTCAACGTCTTCCGCACGCTGCTGCACCAGCCGGCGGTGGCGAAGCAGATCAACGATCTCCTGGTGACGCTCCTCTTCCGCAGCCGACTCGACGCGCGGCTCCGCGAGCTGGTGATCATGCGCATCGGCTGGGTGACCCGCTCGGACTACGAGTGGACGCAGCACTGGCGCGTGGCACGCGAGCTGGGGATCCCCGAGGAGGACCTCCTGGCGGTACGCGACTGGCACGGTCATGCGGGCTTCTCGTCGGCGGATCGCGCCGTCCTGGCGGCCACGGACGAGACGCTGGCCGACGGCCGCGTGAGCGACGCCACCTGGGCTCGGCTGGAGGAGGAGCTTCCCTCCGTCGAGGAGCGCATCGAGCTGGTCGCCTCGATCGGCTGCTGGAGCCTGGTCTCGCAGCTCCTCCGCACCCTGGGCGTCGAGGTCGAGGCCGGAACCGCCTCCTGGCCGCCCGACGGCCGATCCCCGGGCTGAGCGGGAGCGGCCCGAGCTCAGTCTCGGGGCCCGACCACGACGGGGAGCATGACGTGGCTGGGGTGCGTGCGGCTGCGCTGGACCTCCCAGCTCGGCGCTGCGTCGGCGGGGATGGTGGCGAAGTGGTCGGCGTCGGCGCCCGCCAGGGCGATCCGGATGCGGTGGCCCTGCCGGAACAGGTAGGAAGTCGGCAGGAGGTCGATGACCAGCTCCGCGACCCGGCCGGGCTGCAGGGGACGGCCGTCCTCGCGCCGGAAGCTGCGCTGGGGCACGACCTGCCTGTAGGGCGGTGGCGTGGTGGAGAGCTTGCGGTGCAGGGCGCGGAGCTGGCCCTCGCTCACGTAGGTGACCGCGCCGTCCGGCGCGACGTCCTCGAGATAGACGTGGAACGCGCCGTCGCCGGCGCTCGATGCCGCGTAGAGGGTGACCACCGGGTGACCCGTGACCTCGAGGTCGCGGTCGAGCACCGGGGTGTCGTAGACGAGGAGGGCCGCATCCGCGGCCGCCCGGTCGTCGTAGTTCACGGGGAGGCCCATCAGGCTGTTCCAGCGCGAGGCGCCACCCGTTCCATGCGCGGGGTCGACGCGGTGGTGATCGACGTGAGTGCCGGCGGGCGGCGGGTCGGGCGAGAGGGCGTCCCCGGGCGGCGGGTCGGGCGAGAGGGCGTTCCCGGGCGCCAGGTAGAGGCGCACGGGACGGGCCGGAGGCGGCCAGGAGGCCGCGGCCTTCCAGCGGCCTTCGACCAGGGTGTAGTAGTGCACCGGCGCGTCCTGCTCGAGGCCGGTGTCGACGCCGCGCACGTGGTGGTCGAAGAACTTGAGGAGCTGGCCCAGGTGGTCGAAGTCGCTGGGGGCGCTGCGCGCGCCGCGCACCTGGCTCTCGCCTCCGTGGGTCCAGGGTCCCAGGATGAGCCGGTTCCCGCGATTGCTCAGCGTCAGGTGGCGCTTGATCGCGGCATGGGCGTAGGCGCCGTCGAACCAGCCGCTCCAGCTGAAGATGGGCGTCCCGGAAGCATCCAGCTCCTCGGCGAAGCTGAAGGGACTGAAGACGTCCACGGTGTCGCCGTTCTCGTCGGGGTCGTCGCGGAAGGTGATTCCGCTCGCCAGGCGGTGCACGTTCCAGTTGTCCGCGTGGTCCGCGATCGCGGCCGCCACCAGGGCTCCGTCGTCGCCGTCCACCCGGCGCACGCCCCGCACCAGGAAGGCGCGCCAGCCCAGGAGGCGCCCGAGGTGATCGGGGACGACGTCGCGGTCCAGGGCGCCGTTGAAGGCGGCCCAGCGCTCGGTGAACCAGTCGAGCTGGACCCCGCCCGGAAAGGCGATGTCGGCGTAGGCGTCGAAGAGCGAGAAGCGGGGCGCTGCGGCGACGACCGCCGGGTGTCCGTTGGTGACGAGGAACTCGGCGGTGCTTCCGTCGTAGGACGTGCCGAAGGTCCCCACGCGTCCGTTGGACCAGGGCTGGGACACGATCCAGTCCACCACCTCGGCTCCGTCGCGGGTCTCGTCCTGGGACCAGGGGTAGGGGCGGGAGCCGAACGAGGCGCCCGAGCCGCGCGCGTCCACCGACACCCAGGCGTAGCCGCGCTCCACGAAGTCGCGCGCCTCTCCGCGGCCGGCGAAGTCGTCCGCGATGGGCCAGAGGAGCCGGGCGCTGCGCCAGTAGCGCGTCTGGTGGAGGATGGTGGGGAGCAGGGCGCCTTCCTCGAGGTCGGCCGGCAGCCAGAGGTCGAGCGCGATGCGCACGCCGTCGCGCATCTCCAGATGGAACGAGCGGCGCGTGATCTCGTCGTGGCGGACTTCGCCCGCCGCGTACGGGGCGGGCACGTCGACGATCGCGTCCGAGACCGGGACAGGCACGTCCATGATCGCGTCCGAGACCGGGCCGGCCGCGTGCGCCGGCGGCGGAGCGTTCGCCCAGGAGATCGGCAGGAGGACGAGGGCGAGGAGGCTCGAGCGGGAGAGCTTCATGCCGGGAGGACAGCAGAAGGCGCGCAGCCGGAAAACCCGCACACGGTGGAATCGAGCTGCAGGCAAAAAGAAACCCGCCTGAGGCGGGCTGAACGATCGCGCGACGTGATTGGCAAATGATAGCACACATTGGCTCCGTGCCAAGGGCATGTCTGGAAATTTCCGGATTCGGGCTCCCAGGTGTCCCAAAACGCCGTTTGATCGTCCGGATCCGCCGATTCCGCGTGGAAAACGGTCAGTCGAGATCGGCCCCCGCCGGGAGGATCGCGGGACCTCGTCGCGCGATGCGCAGCAGCAGGAGGCCGGACACCACGGCCAGTCCCAGAGCCAGGCCCCACCAGACGCCGGCGATCCCCGCCCCGCCGCGCAGGGCGAACCAGCCGCCGAGGGGCAGCCCCAGGACCCAGTAGCCGAGCACGTTGTACCGGGCGGCGGGTCGCGTGTCGCCCATCCCGCGCAGCACCCCGCAGCCCACCACCTGGGTGCCGTCGAAGACGGCGAAGGCCGCGGCGATGGGCAGGATCGCCATCGACGCCGCGATCACCTCGGGATCCGCCGTATAGATGCGTGGGAGCCAGGGGCGCAGCGCGATGAAGGCCCCGGCGAAGGCCGCCATCAGTGCCGCCCCCATGCCGATCGACAGCCAGGCGGCGCGCTGTGCGTCTTCGGGACGGCCCGCGCCGATCAGGTTGCCCACCCGGGTGGCCGCACCCTGCGATACGCCGAGGGGAAACATGAAGGCGAGGGCCGCCAGGTTGAGCGTGACGGTGTGGGCGCCGATCGCCACGGTGCCGAGACGACCCGAGATCAGCGTCGAGCCCGAGAAGGCCCAGACTTCGGCCGCCACCTGGATGGCGACGGGTGCGCCGATGGCCGCGATCCTCCAGAGCCGGCCCAGATCCAGCGCGTCCCGACTCCAGGGAACCCAGGCGCCCTCGTGCAGACGCCAGCGCTGCACCAGGAGCACGAGGGCGAGGCACATGAGCACGCGGTTCAGGGTCGTCGCGATGCCGGCGCCCACGAGACCCATCGCCGGGAAGCCGAGGTGCCCGAAGATCAGCACCCAGTTCAAGAACACGTTCGACACGTTGGCCACGCCGACCACCCACATCGGCGGACGCATCAGCTCCCGTCCGTGCAGGTACTGCCGCAGGGCCACGAAGACCAGCATGAACGGCACGCTCGGGATCTGGACGGCGACGTAGCGCTCGGCTTCGGCGACCAGCGCCGGGTCCTGACCGGTCAAGCGGAAGAAGGCGCCCGCATAGGCCCAGAGGAGGGAGAGCGGAATCGAGAGCACCAGAGCGAGGACGATCGCGCGCTGCAGGATGCGTCCGCACTCCTCGCCGCGTCCGGCGCCGTGGGCCTGTGCGACCAGCGGGTCCATGCCCTGCAGGAACCCCTGGAAGAGGAGGAAGGTCCCCCAGATCGCCACGTTGCCGATGGCGGCGCCCGCCAGGGCCTCGGCGCCGACCCGGCCGACCATCGCCGTGTCGACCACGCCCATGAAGCTGGTCCCCACCGTCGAGGCCACGACGGGCAGCGCCAGCTGGACGAGACGGCGCAGCTCGCTTCGTACCGGGCTCATGGCGCCGTCGAGGCCACGACCGGCAGCGCCGGCTGGACGGGATCGCGCAGCTCGCTTCGCACGGGGCTCATGGCGCGGCCGATGATACCGGTGTGCGCTCCGCTACGTTGCCGGGATGGGTGCCCCGGACTTCGGCGCGGTGCGCGACTACCTGCTGGATCTCCAGGAGCGGATCTGCGCCGCGCTCGAGGCGAGCGACGGGGCCGCGGCGTTTCGCGAAGACCGCTTCGAAGGGGAGGGCGGGACCCTCGCCCGCCCGCGGGTGCTCGAGGAGGGCGAGGTGGTGGAGAAGTCCGCCGTCCACTTCACCCACTCGCGCGGAGCGAGCCTGCCGCCGGCCGCGACCGAGCGGAGGCCCCAGCTCGCGGGCGCGCCGTTCGAGGCGGTCGCCGTCTCGCTGATCGTCCATCCCCGCAATCCCTACGCCCCGACCAGCCACGCGAACATCCGCTTCTTCGTGGGCCGCCCCGCCGATGGGCCGGAGATCTGGTGGTTCGGGGGCGGCTTCGACCTGACTCCGTACTACGGATTCGACGAGGACTGCGTGCACTGGCATCGTGTGGCGCGCGAAGCGTGCGCGCCGCTCGGACCCGACGCCTATCCCCGCTACAAGAAGTGGTGCGACGAGTACTTCTTCCTCCACCACCGGAACGAGCCGCGCGGGATCGGCGGGCTCTTCTTCGACGACGTGGACGAGCCCGACTTCGACACCTGCTTCGCGTTTGCCCGCAGCGTGGGCGATCTGTACCTGCAGGCCTACATCCCCATCCTCGAGCGCCGCAAGCTCCTGCCCTGGGGCGAGCGCGAGCGCGACTTCCAGCTCTGGCGGCGTGGACGCTACGCCGAGTTCAACCTGGTGATCGATCGGGGCACCCGCTACGGCCTCCAGTCGGGGCGGCGCGTGGAGTCGGTGCTGGCCTCGCTGCCGCCGCTGCTCCGCTGGCGCTACGACTGGAGACCCGACCCGGGGAGCGAGGAGGCGCGTCTCGCGGAGCACTTCCTGGTGCCGAAGGACTGGCTCGGCCCGGACTCCTGAGCGGGCCAGGGAGCGCGGCGCCGACCCTGCGCGGTTGGATCGACGCCGCGTCCTGGCCGCCCCCGCGACGTCGCGAAGCGGCGCCGCGGGAAGCGTTCAACGCTGGGAATCTACATGCTGGATCCCGGTGTGCCGCCTCGCGAGCCCCGATTCACGGCTTCTTCGGGGAGTCAGCGCGCGTGGGCAGGCCGAGCCGGGCGCAGTCTGAGCCGGGCGCGGCCCAGGCGTTGCGCTCTCGGCTCAGTTCCCGGTCGGGACGTCGCGGAAGGCGACCTCCTTGTCGAGGCGGACCTCGGGCGGCAGGCGCAGCACGCGCTCGGAGATGATGTTGCGCAGGATCTCGTCGGTGCCGCCCGCGATGCGCAGGCCGGGCGAGCCGAGGAACTGGGACTGGAAGGTCCCGTCGGCCGGGGCCGCCGAGGGCGCCAGCGAGCCGGCCAGGCCCGCCAGGTCCATGCCGAACGAGCCCATGTCCTGCATCAGCTTGGCGCCTACCAGCTTGCCCATGCTCGCCTCCGGGCCGGGTGTCCGGCCCTGCGACAGCGCCGTGAGGGTGCGGTAGCCGGTGTACTCAAGGCCCTTGCGCTTGACGTAGAAGTCCGCGATCCGCTGGCGGACGTCACTGTCCTCGAAGGCGCCCACCTCCTGGGCCAGCTTGATCATGTCCATGATCGAGTCGCCACCGCCGGCGTTGCCGGCGCCGATCGAGGCGCGCTCGTTCATCAGGGTCGTGATCGCCACGCGCCAGCCGTCTCCCACCTCGCCGATCCGGTTGGCGTCGGGGATGCGCACGTCACTGAAGAAGACCTCGTTGAACCCCTCGCCGTCGTTGATCTGATGGATGGGCCGGATCTCGATGCCCGCTGAGTGCATGTCCACGACGAAGTAGGTGAGCCCGGCGTGCTTGGCCACGTTGGCGTCGTGTCGGGTCACCAGGATGCCCCAGTCGCAGAGCTGGGCGCCGGTCGTCCAGATCTTCTGGCCGTTGACCACCCACTCGTCGCCGTCCTGGACGGCGCTGGTGCGCAGTCCGGCGAGGTCGGACCCGGCCGACGGCTCGCTGAAGAGCTGGCACCAGACTTCCTCGCCGGAGACCAGCCTGGGAATCCAGCGCCGCTTCTGCTCGTCGGTTCCGTGGGTGAGGATCGTCGGGCCGCACATCCCGATACCGATCCCGAACACGTTGGGCGGGGTCCTGAAGCGGGCCTCCTCCTGGCCCCAGATCACGCTCTGGATCGGGGTGGCGCCACGCCCGCCGTACTCCTTCGGCCAGGTGATGCAGGCCCAGCCGGCGTCGGCCTTCTTCTTCTGCCAGTCCTTGGCGCGCTGCAGCTCCTCCTCGCTCTCGATCTCGGCCAGGGCACTGGAGGTCGGATCGTCGGGGCCGCGCAGCTCCGCGTTGGCGGCCAGCCAGGCGTGGGCCTCGGCGCGGAAGGCAGCTTCTTCGGGGGTGTCGTTGAAGTCCATGGGGGTCTCCTAGGCCTGCGCCGCCAGGCGCCGCACGAGCTTGTCGCGCCACTCGCGCGCACCGCCGAGCGCGAGGCCCAGCGTCTTCGAGCGGCGGTAGAAGAGGTGGCAGTCGTACTCCCAGGTGAAGCCGACGCCGCCGTGGAGGTGGACCATCTCCTCGGCGGCCAGCTCCAGCGCGTCGGTGGCGGAGATGCGCGCGCCCGGGGCCGCGACGGCGAGCTCGGGCTCGTCGCCCGAGAGCGCCCAGGCCCCGTAGTAGGCGTTGGAGCGGGCCAGCTCGATGGAGCACCAAAGGTCGGCCAGGCGATGCTTCACGGCCTGGAAGGAGGCGACCGGTCGGCCGAAGGCGTAGCGGCCCATGGTGAAGTCCTTGGTGATCTCGAAGGCGCGCTGCGCCGAGCCCAGCTGCTCGAACGCCAGCAGCACGGCGGCCCGGTCCAGGAGCGACTCGGCCAGGGCCCAGCCCTCCCCGGCCGTGCCCAGTACCTCGGCGGCCGCGCCGTCGAAGGTCAGGCTGGCCTGCGGGCGTGAGCCGTCGATCGAGTCGAGGGGCTGCCGGCTGACGCCGTCCCCGTCCAGATCCACGAGCACCAGGCTGACGCCCTCGGGCCCGCGTGCCGCCACGACGGCGGCGTTCGCGGTCTGTCCGTCGTGGACGGCGAGCTTCGCGCCCGTGAGCTTGTCTCCGTCGAGGGTGGCCTGAATCGAGTCCTCGGTCGGGCAGCCGGGCTTCTCGGCCAGGGCGAACGTTCCGATGCGGTCGCCCGCCGCGAGGAGGGGCAGGTGTGCCTTGCGCTGGGCCTCGCTCCCCGCCTGCAGGATGGCTTCGGTGAAGAGGTAGACCGAAGAGGAGAACGGGATCGGTGCCAGCGCGCGCCCCACCTCCTCGGCGATGAGGCACAGCTCGAGGTGGCCGAAGCCGGCTCCCCCGTGCTCCTCGGGGATCGTCGCTCCCAGCCAGCCCAGCTCGGCGGCGCCCTTCCACAGCTCCGGCGAGTAGCTGGCGTCGGTCTCCAGCACCTCGCGTGCCGAGGCCAGGGGAGCGTGCTCCTCCAGGTAGTCGCGGACCGTCTTCTGGAGGAGCTTCTGGTCTTCGGAGAAATCGAAGTTCATACGGGGGGTTCTCCCGAAGTTGATTCTGGAGTCAACGCCGCAGTATAGCCGCGGCCGGGAATGCGGGAAGGCCCGTGCGGCGCGTCGCGGGCGCTACCGTCCCGGCGGTGATCTTCCTGATCCGGCACGGCGAGAAGACCCGGCGGTGATCTTCCTGATCCGGCACGGCGAGACGGCGGGCAACGCGAACCGGGTGGTGCAGGTGCCCGAGACACCCCTCTCCGAGCGGGGCGTCTCGCAGGCGGCGCGCCTGGGCGCGCGTCTGGCGGGAACGGGGATCAGCAACATCCTCGCCAGCGATCTCACCCGCGCGGCGATGACGGCCGAGGCGCTGGCAGCCGCGACCGGCGCGCCGGTCGCCCACAGCCCGCTCCTGCACGAGCGCAGCTTTGGCGAGCTGCGCGGAACGCCGTACAGCGTGCTCGAGGGGCGGGGCATCCAGCTCTTCGCGGTGGGCTACACGCCCCCGGGAGGCGAGAGCTGGGCGGTGTTCCACGAGCGGGTGGACGCCGCCTGGCTGGCGGTGGAGAGCGCCGCCGCGGCCGCGGCGGGCCACCTCGCGGTGGTCACCCACGGGCTCGTGTGCCATTCGGTGGCGTCGCGCAAGCTCGCGCTCTCGCCGGACGCCAACGCGGCCGTGGCCTTCCCCAACACCTCGGTCACGCTGATCGAGGGTCCCCCCTGGCGCGCCGTGCTGGTGGGCTGCGACGCCCATCTCGTCGACACGGAGCGGCCCGGGGGCGGCGCGGTCTAGGAGCCCTCGCGGGTCTCCGCGATGAAGGCCTCGAGGGAGGCCTTCACCTGGCTCGCCTTGTCGCCCCGCCACCCCTGCATGGCGGTGAGCACCAGGTAGGCCTGGGTGGGCAGGCCCTCCGCGCCGCCGGTCTTCGCGTTCTCCAGCGCCTGCTCCGCGACCGCGCGCACCGCGCCGCTGGGGCAGGAGTTGACGACGGCGGTGAAGGCCTCGATCACCCCGAGTCTGCGCGGCGGCCGGGTCGCTTCCCCACTCACCGGAGCGCGAAGCCCAGGATCGCCTGCAGGTCGTCGAGGGCACGCTCCGGATCGTCCACCTTGATCGTGCGCATGCCCATCGCGCGCGCGGGCTTGAGGTTGCGGCCGATGTCGTCGAGGAAGACCGCCTCGTCGGCGCCGATCGCCATCTCTTCGAGCACGTGCTCGTAGATGCGCGGATCGGGCTTGCGCAGGCCCAGGATGGCGCTCTCCACGAAGACGTCGAAGTGGGGCTTCAGGATCGAGGTGCCGTTCCCCTCGCCGCGCCAGTTGTTGGTGAGGGCGGCGGTGAGCAGGCCCTCGGCGCGGATGCAGGCGATCGCGGCGATCATCGCCTTGCGCGGCACCGTCGCCTCGCCCATGAGGGTCATCATGGCGCGGGCGTCCATGGGCAGGCCGGCGGCGGCGAACTCGGCGTCGAACGCCGCGAAGAACGCCTCGGTCTCCAGCTCGCCGCGCTCGAGGCGAGCCCACGCACCCTCGCGGCCCCGCTCGACGATGTGGTGGTTGACGCGCCCCGGATCGAGCCCGACCTCGCGCTCGTAGGCGGCGATGGCGTGCATGGGCGAGCCCAGCACGACCCCGCCCAGGTCGAAGATCACGCCCCGGGGCGTCACGCGTTCTTCACCGTGCTCGCGTCCTGGCCGAAGAGCACCTTCTTGGCCTGGTCGTCCATCCCGCCCTGCTGGCTGGCGCTCATCGCCTTGCGGATCTCGAGGCCGACCTCGAAGCCGCGCTGCACGGCCGGGCGCGCCTTCATCGCGTCGTACCAGCGGCGCACGTTGGCGAACTCGTCCAGGTCGATTCCCTGTCGGTCGTGGGGGACGGCCCAGCCCCAGGTGGCCATGTCGGCGATCGAGTAGTCGCCGCAGATCCACTCGCCCTTCGCGAGCTGCTTGTCGAGGACGCCGTAGAGGCGCGCCGTCTCCCGTGTGTAGCGGTCGATGGCGTAGGCCACCTTCTCCGGAGCGTAGATGTTGAAGTGGTGGTTCTGGCCCAGCATCGGGCCGAAGCCACCCATCTGCCACATCAGCCACTCGAGCACGTGCGCGCGTCCGCGCACGTCCCGGGGCAGGAACTTCCCGGTCTTCTCCGCCAGGTAGATCAGGATCGCGCCGCTCTCGAAGACCGAGATCGGCTCGCCTCCGCCCGGCGGATCGTGATCCACGATGGCGGGCATCCGGTTGTTGGGACTGATCGCCAGGAACGCCGGCTCGAACTGCTCGCCGCGTCCGATGTTCACGAGCTTCGTCTCGTAGGGGAGGTCCATCTCCTCGAGGGCGATCGAGATCTTCCAGCCGTTCGGGGTGGGCCAGTAGTAGAGGTCGATCATGGGCGCTCCGGAGACGATGGGTCAGGAGGCCGGATCGTAGCCCAGGTTCGGAGCGAGCCAGCGCTCGGTCTCCGCGACCGTGGCGCCTCGTCGCGCCGCGTAGTCCTCGATCTGGTCGCGGCCGATGCGGCCGACGGCGAAGTACTTCGCGTCCGGGTGGCCGAGATAGAGGCCGGACACGCTCGCGGCCGGCGTCATGGCGAAGTGCTCGGTGAGGCCGATTCCCACGTCCTCGGCGCCGAGGAGATCGAAGAGGTCGCGCTTGGGCGTGTGGTCCGGACAGGCCGGATAGCCGAAGGCCGGCCGGATGCCCCGGTAGCGCTCCTCGATCAGCCCCTCGTTGTCGAGGTCCTCGTCGGGCGCGTACCACGAGCGGCGTACGCGCTCGTGCAGACACTCGGCCAGGGCCTCGGCCAGCCGATCGGCCAGGGCCTTGCTGAGGATCGCGTTGTAGTCGTCGTGGGCGCTCTCGAAGCGCGCCGCGAGGGTGTCTGCGCCGATGCCCGCGGTCACCGCGAAGGCGCCCACGTGGTCCGCCACGTCCGAGTCCCCCGCCGCGACGAAGTCCGCCAGGCAGCGCGTCCCGCGTCCGCCCGTGTCGGTCTGCTGGCGCAGCATCGGGATGCGCAGACGCTCGCTCGTGCGCTCGGCGTCGTCGAAGATCACGATGTCGTCGCCGTCTCGCGCCGCGGGCCAGAAGCCGTGCACGGCCCTCGCGGTGAGGCTCTTCTCCGCGACGATCTGCTCGAGGAGCTCGCGCCCGTGGTCGTACAGCTCGCGCGCCGCCTCGCCCACCTTGGGATCGTCGAGGATGCGCGGGAAGCGTCCGCGCAGCTCCCAGGCCGAGAAGAAGAAGGTCCAGTCGATGTAGGGGATGATCTCCTCGAGCGGCACCTCGAGCTGGCGAGCGCCCGTGAAGGGCGGCGCCGGCAGGCGCGCGGCGTCGAACGCCACCGGGTGCGCGCGGGTCCGGGCCTCGTCCAGGGCGAGGAGGGGCCTCTCGCTCTTGCCCGCGTGGACCGCGCGCAGGCGCGCCTGCTCTTCGCGGTTCTCCTCGTCGAGCTTGCGGCGTCGCTCCTCGTCCAGCAGGTTCGAGGCGACGTTCACGACCCGCGACGCGTCCAGCACGTGCAGCGTCGGCCCCGCGTACTCGGGCGCGATCTTCACGGCCGTGTGCTGGCGGCTGGTGGTGGCTCCGCCGATCAGGAGCGGCGTGTCGAGACCGCGCCGATCCATCTCCTTCGCCACCTGCACCATCTCGTCGAGGGACGGCGTGATCAGGCCGGACAGGCCGACCAGGTCGGCGCGGCGCTCGCGCGCCGTGTCGAGGATCTTCTCGCACGGGACCATGACCCCGAGGTCGATCACCTCGTAGCTGTTGCAGGCGAGCACGACCCCGACGATGTTCTTGCCGATGTCGTGCACGTCGCCCTTCACCGTGGCGAGCACGATGCGGCCCTGGCTGCTTCCGGCGGCCTTCTCCGCCTCCATGTGGGGCTCGAGCCAGGCCACCGCCTTCTTCATCGCGCGGGCGCTCTTCACGACCTGGGGCAGGAACATCTTGCCCGCGCCGAAGAGGTCTCCCACGACGGCCATGCCGTTCATCAGCGGGCCTTCGATCACGTCCAGCGGGCGGTCGTACTGGGCGAGAGCCTCCTCGGTGTCGGCTTCGATGTAGTCGTCGATGCCGTGCACGAGCGCGTGCTGGAGGCGTTCCTCGACCGGTCCCTCGCGCCAGGAGAGGTCCAGCTCCTTCTTCTTCGCCGAGCCGCGCACGGTCTCGGCGAACTCGACCATGCGCTCGGTGGCGTCGTCGCGCCGGTTGAAGAGGATGTCCTCGACGCGCTCGAGCAGCTCGGCGGGAACGTCCTCGTAGACGGCCAGCTGGCCGGCGTTCACGATGCCCATGTCCATCCCGGCGCGGATCGCGTGGTAGAGGAAGGCCGAGTGGATCGCCTCGCGCACGACGTCGTTGCCCCGGAAGGAGAACGACAGGTTGGAGACGCCCCCGCTGATCTTGACGCCCGGGCAGCGCTCCTTGATCAGGGGGATCGCCTCGATGAAGCTCTTCGCGAAGTCCGCGTGCTCTTCGATCCCGGTGGCGATGGCCAGGATGTTGGGGTCGAAGATCACGTCGTGGGGCGGGACGTCCGCCTCGTCCACCAGCAGTCGGTAGGCGCGCTCGCAGATCTCCACCTTGCGCTCGACGGTCTCCGCCTGACCGCGCTCGTCGAACGCCATCACCACGACGCCTGCGCCGTAGCGCCGGATGGTGCGCGCCTTCTCGAGGAAGTCCGCCTCGCCCTCCTTCAGGCTGATCGAGTTCACGACGGGCTTGCCCTGGACGCACTTCAGGCCGGCCTCGATGACCGACCACTTGGAGCTGTCGATCACGATGGGCACCCGGGCCACCTCGGGCTCGGTGGCGATCAGGTTCAGGAAGCGGGTCATCGCCGCCTCCGAGTCCAGCATCCCCTCGTCCATGTTGACGTCGAGGAGGTTGGCGCCGCTGCGCACCTGGTCGAGCGCCACGTCGAGGGCCTCGGCGTAGTCGTCGTTCTTGACCAGGCGCGCGAAGCGCCGCGATCCCGTGACGTTGGTGCGCTCGCCGATCATCGAGAAGTTGGCGCCTTCGCGGATCGTGTAGGGCTCCCAGCCGGCGAAGCGGGTCACCGCCTCGCGGGTCTGGGGCGGCCGCGGTGACACCCCATCGAGCGCATCGACGATGGCGCGGATGTGATCGGGGGTGGTGCCGCAGCAGCCGCCCACCACGTTGACGAGGCCCGACTCGCCGAATTCGCGCAGCAGGCCGCTGGTGATCTCGGGCGTCTCGTCGAAGGCACCGAAGGCGTTGGGAAGGCCGGCGTTCGGGTAGCAGTGGATGCGCGCCGGAGAGATCGACTCCAGCTCGGCGAGCCGCGGTCGGATCTCGCGCGCCCCCAGCGAGCAGTTGATTCCCACGCTCCACGGTCGCGCGTGGGCGATCGTGGTCCAGAAGGCCTCCACGGTGAGCCCGAACAGGGTGCGCTCGCTGCCCTCCTGGGTGAAGGTGACCGACACCATCACCGGCCACTCGCGGCCCTTCTCCTGGAAGAGGTCGGCGATCGCCACCAGGGCGGCTTTCGCGTTGAGCACGTCGAAGATGGTCTCGACCAGCAGCAGGTCGGCGCCGCCGTCCACCAGCCCCCGTGCGGCCTCGTGGTAGGCCGCGCACACCTCGTTGAAGGTCACCTCGCGCGCCGCCGGATCTTCGACGTCCCGCGAGCTCGAGAGGGACTTGTTGGTCGGGCCGAGCGAGCCGGCCACGAAGCGGGGCCGGTCCGGCGTCTTCGCGCTGAAGGCGTCGGCGGACTCGCGGGCGATGCGAGCCGCCTCCCGGTTCATCTCGTAGCAGTGCTCCGAGAGGCCGTAGTCGGCCTGACCGATGCGGGTGGCGCCGAAGGTGTTGGTGGTGGCGATGTCGCAGCCGGCCGCGAAGTAGAGGTCGTGGATGTCGCGGATCACGTCCGGGCGCGTGATGGACAGCAGCTCGTTGTCACCCTTGAGGTCGCCGGGGTGATCGGCGAAGCGCTCTCCCCGGAAGTCCTGCTCGCCCAGGCCGCGCCCCTGGATGAGCGTCCCCATGGCGCCGTCCATCACCAGGATGCGGCGGGCGGCGGCCTCGTCGAGACGGCCGGCCGGTCCTTCGGCCTCGTCGAGACGGCCGTCCGGTCGGACGTCGGCTTCGTCGAGACGGCCGGCCGGTCGGACGTCGGCCTCGTCGAGGGGGGCTGCGGACGGGCTTCGGGTGCGCTCTGTCATGGGGCCTTCCGGAACAGGTCGGGCGACGGAAGTCCGGAGTCTAGAAGAAACATCCGTTCATCTCAATATACGGATTCATTAGGTGTTTCAGCCTATTCGGAGGTAACCGAGACACTTATGGTGTTTCTGTCCTCCTTCCTGGTACGTTGTGTCTCCTTCGGAAAGGAACAGCATGTCCAGCTCCGACCCCTCGGCCTCGACCCACGACCGGATCCTCGACGGTGCCATGCATGCCATCGCGAAGCACGGCCTGGCCAAGCTCGCCATGCGCGACGTGGGCGAGGCCGCGGGGGTGGCTCGCGGGACCGTCTACCGCCACTTCGCGAACCGTGACGCGCTGCTGGCCGAGCTGGGAGCGCGCGAGGCCGCCCGCTTCATGGGCCGCTGGCAGGAGGAGCTCTCGGCGCAGCCTCTGGGCGAGCCGCGCATCCGCGCCGTGCTCGAGTATCCCGCACGCTTCGCCGCCCAGTACCCGATCCTGCAGAGGCTGATCGAGTCGGACCCGGACTACGTGCTGCGTGCGATTCGCGAGTACTACCCGGTCATCAAGTCCACCGTCGACCAGCTGGTCGGGCCGATGTTCGCGGAGAACCCGCTGGTGAAGGCCGGCATCGTGCGCGGCGAGCAGATCCTGGATCTCTTCGTGCGCATCATGATCTCGTCCTTCCTGTTCCCCGGAGACGAGCCCGAGGCCCTCGGGCGCGACCTCTCCTCCGTCTACCGGGCGATGCGCGCCAGCGACACGAGCGCATCCTGAGCCTCGCCGGTCGCGCGCTGGCTGTGGTCGGCGCGTCCCGGGGGATCGGACGCGCCACGGCCGCCGCCCTCGTCGAGGCCGGAGCGCAGGTGGCCCTCCTCGCGCGAGATCAAGAGGCGCTCGACGCCGCGGTCCGCGAGCTCGGCCAGGCCGCCCGCGCCGTCCGCTGCGACGTCGCCGAAGCGGGCTCCGTGCGGACCGCCTTCGCCGCACTGGAGGCCGAGTGGGGCGGGCTGGACGGCGTGGTGTGCAGCGCCGCGGTGGCGGAGCCGCGGCGGCTGGAGGAGAGCGACGATGCGGCGCTGCGACCGGATCGGCGTCAGCGTGGTGCGGCCGGGGCCCACCGCGACCGGGTTCGCCTCGGGCTGGGACCCGGAGCGGGCCGCGCGGGCGATCGGGGAGTGGGTGGAGCGGGGCTAGCTGGATCCGGAGTCCGTCCTGACGGCAGACGAGGTGGCACGGAGCGTCGTCCACGTCCTGTCCCAGCCGCCCGGCGCCGAGATCCGCTTGCTCGACGTGCGCCCGTCGGCCGGACGCGGAGTCCCCGGATCGCCGTAGGGACGACGCCGAGTCCCCGGAATGTGATCTCCCGCACGGACGCCACGGCGGGGGCTGCGCAACGCTGCCGGGGTCGGGCGCAGGCCCGCGCGGGCGGACCGGGGGTACTCAGGAGGGATTCCATGTCTTTCGTCACTTCCAGCACGCGCCGCGTGGCGGCGCTGGCGGTCGTCGCCGCCCTGGCGCTCTTCGCGCTGCCGGCGGCCACCCAGGCCGAGGCCGACTCGATCACCGTGACCGGCACGATCGAGGTGGCCGAGGGGGCGGGCGGCGTCATCGCGATCGTCTCGCCGGACGCGCGCTACGTGGTGACGCCCGCCGAGGCGGCCGCGCGGCTGGCGCAGCACGCGGGCAAGACCGTCACCGCGCAGGGCACCGTCGGCAAGGACGCGGAGGGCAACGCGACCCTCGCCGTCACCGACTTCGAAGTCGCCGAGAGCTAGCTGTCCACGTCCCGGGGCCGGGTCTTCCGGCCCCGGGCTTCAGCGTCCGCGCCGGGCGAGGTGGGCTGCCTTGCGGGCGGCGCCGCGCCTCTCCATGGACGGCGCGATGGCGTGGCGCAGCGAAGGGAAGGCCGAGCCCAGGCGCGCGAGCAGGCTCGTGCGCCGGGGGATGCTCAGCTCGCGGCGCCCGTCGACCAGACAGGCCAGGATGCCCTCGGCCACCTCCGCCGGGCTCGACATGGGCTGGGCGAAGACCAGGTCCGGGACGTGATCCGGATCCTGGAGGATGAAGCTCGTGTCCACCGGTCCAGGCGACACCACCGAGATGCGCACGCCGGTCCCCTCCAGCTCCTCGCGAAGCGCGAAGGTGAAGAAGCGCAGCCCGACCTTGGAGGCGGAGTAGGCCGCCTCACCGTCGAGGGGGATCTGACCGGCGATCGAGGCGACCTGCACCACGGCCCCGAGTCGCGAGCGCAGATGCGGAAGGGCGAGCCGGGTGAGCATCACCGGCGCGACCAGGTTGAGCTGGATCACCGCGGCCAGGTCGCGCGCCTCCACCTCGCACACGGGGCCGCGTGCGTTCATGCCCGCGTTGTTCACCAGGATGTCGAGTCCCTCCTGGGCGAGCACCGTCTCCGCGATCAGGGCCTCGCAGGCCTCCGGGGTGCGCAGGTCGGTGGCACGCGCGCCCGCGTCGCCGCCGGCCTCACGGATCTCCTTCACCACCGCCTCGAGGCCGTCGGCATCTCGTGCGGCCACGGTGACCCGGGCCCCCTCTGCGGCCAGCTGGCGCGCGCACGCCGCGCCGATCCCGTCAGGGAGCGAGGCGCCGGTGACGAGCGCGCTCTTGCCATCGAAGCGACGCGCCATGACGCCTCCCGTTCAGGCCGCCAGCGGGCGGATCGCCGCACCCGGCGCCGCGAGCTGCAGCCGGGAGCGACTCACGGGGTGAGCGTCTCCATCTTGTCGATGGCGTGGACCGGCGCCGTGTCGCCCGACATGAAGGGCGCGATGGCGGCGTAGACGAGCTGCTGGCACTGGACCGGACTCTTGCCGGCGAACGCCTGGGACACCACGCGCACCACGAAGTGTCCGGCACCGCGCGCCTCCACCTCGACCTCGGCCCCATCGATGTGGGCTGCGATCGCCTTGCGGAGATCGCCCGCCACTTCGTCCCCGCCCGCCGAGAGGATCTGTAGAGCCACTGCCCGGTCTCCTAGTAGCGCGGAACCGAGGGATCGATCTCGACGCTCCAGGCGTCGATGCCGCCCACCACGTTGTGCACGTTCCCGAAGCCCCGTGCGGAGAAGTGCTCCGCCGCCGCCTGGCTGCGTCCCCCGTGGTGGCAGTGGAAGACCAGCTTGGTGTCGCGGGGCAGGGCATCGATCTCCGCTGCGACGGCTTCGTCGAGCAGGCGCGCACCGGGGATCCGCGCGGTCTCGCGTTCCTCGGGGGTGCGCACGTCGAGGAAGACGAACGGGTCGCCCCGATCGATCAGCTCCTTGAGCTCGCGCACGGTGAGCTGGTTGACCGCCTTGGGGGCGTTCGGGTTGTCGATCGCGAAGCCGACACCGCGGTCGGTCTCGACTACGTCGATGGTGACGCCGTCTGCGCGCGACGCGGAGAGCGGATCGACGGCGAGGGTAAGTCCCTCCAATGCCACGCTCAGATCGCCGGGCTCCTCGGGGCCGAAGTACAGGCCGCTCTGGAGGCGCGCATCCACGGTCAGGTGAAGGGTCTGTCCCGGTCGCTGCTCGGCCAGGCTGCGCAGCTCCGCCAGCGCCTTCTCGCTGACGGTGATGGAAGGCGCGGCTGTGGCCGGCGCCGAGACGCCGAGCTTCTCGTGCAGCTCGCCCGATGCGAAGAGGTCCTGGATGATGTCGCAGCCGCCGAGGAACTCGCCGCCCACGTAGAGCTGGGGAATCGTCGGCCAGCTCGAGAAGGCCTTGATGCCCTCGCGGATGGAGGGGTCTGAGAGGACGTCGCAGGTCTCGTAGTCGGCGATCAGGCGGTCGAGGAGACCGACCACGGTGGCCGAGAAGCCGCACTGGGGAGCGCCGCGGTTGCCCTTCATGAAGAGCATCACGTCGTTCTGGCGGATGAGGGTGTCGATGCGGTCGCGGGTGGGTTGGTCGAGGCTCATGACGGTCCAAGATAGCGGATGGCCCGGCCTGTCACGGGCCGGGCCCCGGGGGAGGCGGTCCCTGATATGATGCCTTCATGTCCGACACGTTTCGCATCTTCGGCGCCGAGGTCTCTCCCTACTCCGTGAAGGTCCGCTCCTGGTTCCGCTACAAGGGGATTCCCCACGAGTGGATCGTGCGCAGTCCGGCGACTCAGGAGGAGTTCCAGAAGTACGCGAAGCTCCCCCTGATTCCGGCCGTGGCGACCCCGGAGGACGAGGGGCTCCAGGACTCCACCCCGATCATCGAGAAGCTCGAGGAGCGTTTCCCCGATCCGTCGATCCACCCGGACGATCCGGTAGCGGCCTTCGTCTCCGCACTGCTCGAGGAGTTCGGCGACGAGTGGGGCAACAAGTGGATGTTCCACTACCGCTGGGCGCGGCCCGAGGACCAGCGGGCCACCGCGGGGCGACTGGTCGACATCATGGCGCCGGGCGCCGAAGGCGACGCGCGCGAGGGCGCGGTGCAGGGGATCATCGGCCGCATGACCGGCCGCGTCTGGTTCGTCGGCTCCAGCGAGCAGACCGCACCGCAGATCGAGCGCTCCTTCCAGGAGGGCCTCGCCCGGATCGAGGCGCACCTGGAGGGCCGCCCCTATCTCTTCGGCGGCCGCCCCGCCTTCGGCGACTTCGGAATGTGGGGCCAGGTCTACAACGCGTGGACCGATCCGACCGCCGGCGGGATCATCCGCGAGCGGGCCCCGCGCACCCAGGAGTGGATCGAGCGCATGCTCGAGCCGAAGGCGGAGGGCGACTGGGAGCCGTGGTCCGCCCTCGAGCCCACCCTGGCGCCGTTCCTGCGCGAGCAGGTGGGGACGCTCTTCCTGCCCTGGTCCGCGGCCAACGCCACGGCGATCGCCGCGGGCGACGAGGAGTTCACGGTGGAGCTGGCGTCGGGCACCTGGACCCAGAAGCCGCAGAAGTACCACGCGCGCTCCCTCGCCAGGCTGCGCGAGCGCTACGCCGCCGTCTCCGACAAGGCCGCGCTCGATCCGGTGCTGGAGGCTGCGGGCTGTCTGTCCTGGCTGACGGCGTGAGCGAGGGCGACGAGGGGCTCCTCGCCTTCGTCAAGCGCGACTGCCCCACCTGCACGCTGGTCGCCCCGGTCCTGGGCGAGCTGGAGCGGGCCGGGATCCCCCTGACGGTCTACAGCCAGGACGACGCGACCTTCCCGGAGGCCGTCTCGACGAGGGTCGACGACCGCGAGCTCGAGGCGTCCTGGCGGCGTGGGATCGAGACGGTGCCCACGCTGATCCGGGTACGCGGCGGGGAGGAGGAGGCGCGCGCGGTCGGCTGGGTGCGCGAGGAGTGGGAGAAGCTCTCCGGGGTGTCGCCGCTGGGCGCGGAGCTGCCGGGCTGGAAGCCGGGCTGTGGCTCGCGCAGCGTCGAGCCCGGGGTTGCCGAGGCCCTCGAGGCCCGCTTCGGCGACCGCCTCTCGTCACGGCGCGTGGAGCTGGGCTCCGACGAGGACCCGATCGAGGCCGTCTTCGCGCGCGGCTGGAGCGACGGCCTGCCCGTGGTGCCGCCGACTCCGGAGCGCGTCGTGCGCATGCTGGGCGGCACTTCGCGCGAGCCGGGTGAGATCCTGGGCGAGGCGCCGCCGGACCTGGCACCGGTGACCGTGGAGAAGGTGGCGATCAACGCGGTCCTGGCCGGCTGTCTCCCCGAATACCTGCCCGTCGTCCTGGCGGCGGTGGAGGCCGCCCTCGTCGACTCTTTCTGCATGCACGGCCTCCTGGCCACGACCTGGTTCTCCGGGCCGCTCGTGCTGGTGAACGGCCCGGTGGCGGAGCGCATCGGGATGAACTCCGGCATCAATGCGCTGGGGCAGGGCAATCGCGCCAACGCGACGATCGGACGCGCGCTCCAGCTCGTGATCCGCAACGTGGGCGGCGGTCGGCCGGGCGGGGTGGATCGCGCCACCCTGGGCAACCCGGGCAAGTACACCTTCTGCTTCGCGGAGGACGAGGCCGGCTCGCCCTGGGAGCCTCTCGCCGAGGAGCGGGGCGTCGAGCCGGGGCGCTCGGCCGTCACCCTGTTCGCGGCGGGGGGAGTGCAGGGTGTGCTCGATCAGCTTTCGCGCACGCCGGAGTCCCTGGCCGCCACCTTCGCCGCCTGCCTCAGGACCGTGACCCATCCGAAGTTCCCGATCGCCACCGACGCCCTCCTGGTGGTGTCGCCGGAGCATGCCCGCGTGTTCCGCGAGGGCGGCTGGTCCCGGGAGCGACTGCGCGAGGAGCTCCTGGCGCGGCTCATGCTGGAGGGCCGGGACTTCGTGCGCGGGGCGGGGGGGATCGCGGAGGGCATGCCCGAGGGGCTCGCCTCCGCCACCCTGCCCAAGTTCCGGCCGGGAGGTCTCCTGATCGCCCACGCCGGCGGGCGGGCGGGGATGTTCTCGGCGATCATCGGCGGGTGGCCCGCGAGCGGCGAGATGGGCAGCGCGCCGGTCACCGTGGAGGTGCGTGAATGAGCCAGCCGCGGATCCTGCTCGACCCGACCGGCGAGCGCGCCCCTGCCGCGCGTGGCCGCGCGCCGCGACTGGCTTCGCTCGCCGGCTCCCGGATCGGCCTTCTGGACATCAGCAAGGCGCGCGGCGACGTCTTCCTGCAGCGTGTCGAGGAGCGCCTGGTCGCTGAAGGGGCCGAGGTGCTGCGCTTCCGGAAGCCCACCTTCACGAGGGTCGCCCCGGTCGACCTGCGCCAGGAGATCGCCAGCCGCTGCGACGCGGTGATCGAAGCCCTGGCCGATTGAGGCTCGTGCACGTCGTGCAGTGTGCACGACACGACGGACCTGGAGGGACGGGGCATTCCCTCGGTGTTCGTGGCGTCGAGCGAGTTCGTCGACGCCGCGGAGACCCAGGCGCAGGCCCTGGGCTTCGACGCCGCCCGGGTCTTCGTCCCCCATCCCATCCAGGACCGCGACGACGCCGAGGTGTGCGCGCTGGCCGACGACGCGATCGCGGCCCTGCGCGCGGCGCTACTGGCCTGAGCAGATCCCGAGGCGGCGCAGCTCGCCGAAGAGGCGATTGCCGCGCCGCGTGCGTCGCTAGTCGACCGGGCAGATCCCGAGGCGTCGCAGCTCGCCGAAGAGGCGATGGCCGCGCCGCGTGCGTCGCTAGTCGACCGGGCAGATCCCGAGGCGTCGCAGCTCGCCGAAGAGGCGATTGCCGCGCCGTGTGCGTCGCTAGTCGACCGGGCAGATCCCGAGGCGGCGCAGCTCGCGGGCGACCTGCGACGCCCAGCCCCGATTGGCGAGGGGGCTGGCCGGGCTGGGGTGGAGGACGCGCGCGGTGCGCAGGCCGCGCCCGGCGAGAGCCTCGGCG